>NZ_JAMXXS010000012.1:0-76992 GCF_024129595.1 Acinetobacter lwoffii
GTGAGAGTAAGTCATCGCCAGCTCATTATTCGAAATCCCCCTCCGCTAAGGCAGAGGGGGATTTTTTTTATGCGTGGGTTTTAGTCAAATAGCTCTTGGAATTGTTGAATATTGATTAAAAACTAGACTCATGGGTTTAGATTTTTAAGGAATAAGTAAGACTTTAGTCGGATATTGCATGAAAAGTAGCTGTGTTGAACTAAGTTGTTGCGAAGACATGGCGATAAGAATCATTAAAAATAATAAATAAGAGTTAGGGTCATGTGTCGTGCTGAAAACAACGAAAAAAACTCACAGGAGGTGAGTAAAAATGGCAGAAAACATGAAGCGAGTAGCAAACACTGTAAGTGTGAATGATGTGATTGATCAGGCAAAATTCACTAAATTTCACTTAAGCATTGTATTATGGTGTTTGTTTATTGTCCTATTTGACGGATATGATTTAGCAATTAACGGTGTCGTTCTGCCTCTACTTATGCAAGAGTGGGGCATGAGTGCTGTTCAAGCAGGCATGCTTGCAAGTACAGCACTCGCTGGCATGATGTTTGGAGCCATGCTGTTTGGGATGCTTGCAGACAAAATTGGTCGTAAAAAAGTTATCTTGATTTGTGTTTCTTTATTTAGTGCTTTTACATTTTTAGGTGGATTTACCACTAATCCAACAGAATTTGGTATTTTACGTTTTATTGCTGGTTTAGGGATTGGTGGTGTATTACCAAACTTAGTCGCTCTAACGTCTGAATATGCACCTAAACGTTTAAAAAGCACACTGGTAACCACCATGTTTAGTGGTTATGCGGTGGGCGGTATTATGGCTGCATTATGCGGTACATGGTTTACACCAAGTTTTGGTTGGGAAATTATGTTCTTCATTGCAGGTATTCCATTACTTTTTGTTCCATTTTTTTGGAAGTTCTTACCTGAGTCTTTAACTTTCCTCGTTAAAGAACAAAAAGTGAATGAAGCACGTCGTTTTATAAAGCAAGTCGAGCCAACTGCAGACATACAAGAAGATACTGAACTGGTTCTAGCTAGCGCTGATCAGACCCAAAGTGCATCAGTAAAAGCTTTATTTACAGAAAATCGTGCCACAGGAACATTCTTATTTTGGATTGCTTTCTTTATGTGCTTACTCATGCTTTACGCACTTGGAAGCTGGCTACCAAAACTGATGATGGCAGCGGGATATTCTTTAGGTAGCAGTTTAATGTTCTTATTAGCACTGAATATTGGTGCCGTGATCGGAACCATTAGCGGTGGTATTTTGGCAGACCGTTTTGACTTTAAACCTGTTCTTATGAGTATGTTAACTGTCGGTGTACTATCTTTGGTTGGTTTGGGCTTTAATTCTCCAACCCCTGTTATTTATTTACTTGTGAGTTTAGCAGGTGCCTCATCTATTGGTACCAGTATCTTGTTATATAGCTATGTTGCTCAATACTATCCTGTTGCAGTACGTTCTACTGGTATTGGTTGGGCTTCTGCTGTAGGGCGTACAGGTGCAATTGTTGGCCCAATCGTGATTGGTATGCTACTTGGTATGGAGTTACCACATAAATGGAACTTTATCGCGGTAGCAATGCCAGGTATTATTGGCATCATCGCTATTTCAATGATTCGTAAGCCACAACCTGGTCGCGTTATGGTGAAAAAATTAAAAACAGCTAAAATTTAAACTCTCGTAATTGACCTACTCAGTTAAAAAGCTCCTTACTTAAAGGAGCTTTTTCATATCTTTAGTATGAAATTAAATCAATATTCAATTGGTCAAAAGAATAAGCGGATTAAAAGAGCTTAAATATTGGACGAATTAAAAAATAAACATCAATTATTCAAAAGTTTATACTAATAATAGTGTGACATATCACGCAAATAAATGACATTTCCGAGAGCATAGCAGAATATCAATTAGTCTTATTGTGCCTTAAATCCTGCTTGCGTATATTGCCTGACATTGAAGATTGACTTCAGTCTTCAACAAGATGTTATGGACAAGTACTCATGGGAGATGAGAACGATGACAACGGAAAAAATAGATGTAAATTCTGTAGTCGATAATGCGAAATTCACGCCTTTCCACTTCAATGTAGTTGCTTGGTGTTTACTCATTATCTTATTTGATGGCTATGATCTCGCAATCAATGGTGTAGTTTTACCGTTATTGATGCAAGACTGGGGCTTAAGTGCAGTGCAGGCCGGAATGCTTGCAAGTACCGCACTGGCCGGCATGATGTTTGGTGCGATGATCTTTGGTTCCCTCGCGGACAAGATCGGTCGTAAGAAAGTGATCATGATCTGTATTGTATTATTTAGTGGTTTAACCTTTGCCGGAGGCTTTGCTTCAAACCCAACCGAATTCGGTATTTTACGTTTCCTTGCCGGTCTTGGTATTGGTGGCGTAATGCCAAACCTGGTGGCATTGACTTCGGAATATGCTCCACAAAAAATGCGTAGTACGCTGGTGACCACCATGTTTAGTGGTTATGCAGTCGGTGGCGTAATGGCTGCATTATTGGGTTCATGGTTTACCCCAAGTTTTGGTTGGCAAATCATGTTCTTTATCGCGGGTATTCCACTGTTTTTATTGCCAATAATCTGGAAATTCCTGCCTGAATCGCTCGCATTTATTGTGAAACAGAACAAGCAGCCAGAAGCTCGTCGTATTGTACGTCGCTTGGCGCCAAATCTGACTGTTACCGAGAATACGACTTTCACTTTGCCACAGGAAAATGTGCCTGAAGCAGCCAACGTGGTGAGCTTGTTCCGTCGTGGTCGTGCGGTCAATACTTTACTATTCTGGGTCGCGTTCTTCACTTGTCTGTTAACCATGTATGCACTGAGCAGCTGGTTACCGAAGTTAATGATGGCAGCGGGCTACTCGATGGACAACAGCTTGATGTTCATGATGGTGATGAACGTTGGTGCGGTTGTGGGTATTGTCGGTGGTGGTATTCTTGCGGATCGTTTCCACCTGAAACCGGTACTGATGTTCCTGGGTATGATGGGTGCGATTGTGATGAGCTCAATGGGCTTTGCATCTAACCAATTCTTACTTTACATCCTGGTGTTCCTGGCAGGTGCTGCGTCAATTGGTTCACAAATGTTGCTATATAGCTATGTTGCGCAGTTCTACCCACTTGCAGTACGTTCGACAGGTATTGGCTGGTCTTCTGCGATTGGTCGTATGGGCGCGATTGTAGGCCCAATCCTGATTGGTGGCTTACTGGGTATGAACCTGCCTGCTTACTTCAACTTTATGGCAGTCGGTTTACCGGTTTTAATTACTGCAATTGCTGTTGCATTGATCATGCATGACAATGAATCTGAAAAGATTGGTTCAGTCGAGCCAGCAGTGTCTAAAGCTTAAAGCTAAGTTCTTAAATAAGAAGCCTCCGAAAGGGGGCTTTTTTATTTTTGAATAATAGTATTATGTCTAAAATTTATTAGAAAAAGGTTTTTAAATGTTCAATCAAGAGAATCAGAATAATTCTTCTAACATTAATACTAATCAATTAATTCTAGACCTAAAGCAAAAAATTGAAGAAAATTTTAATGAAAGTGATTGGTCAGAAGTAGGGCTTCTTACTAATATGAATGACCTAATTGAAAATCATCCCCGTTTATTAAGAAGTTTATATTGGGAAGATAATGATTATGCTGCAAATATAATTAATATTTTGAAGGAAATACACAGCAAAGATAGTAATGCCTTGAAAATAATAGGTGGGCATATAGATCGGAAATATCCAGCACCCAATACAGTTTATGTTTCTACTCAAGTTAAGGCTAAAACTATTACATTTTCACCTTCAGTATTCACTATTCCAGAAGGCGAAATAGAAAATGATTTAATTGCTGTCATGATGCCTTTTTCTGGATTTGATTCTGTTTACGATTCAATAAAAAAAGCCTCAGGTAATGCAGGGTTTAGATGCTTAAGAGCAGATGACATTTGGAACAATAGTACAATTATTCAGGATATATTTGATTTAATATTTAGAGCTCGAGTAGTAATTGTCGATTTTAGTGGTAAAAATCCAAATGTTATGTATGAAACAGGAATTGCACATACTTTAGGTAAACTAGTTATTCCAATTGCTCAAAGTGTAAGTGATATTCCATCTGATATGATTCATCATAGATCTTTAATCTATTTAAAGAATGGTGAAGGGTTAAAAAATTTAGAAAGTGAACTGTGTAAAAAGCTAACTCAACTAAATTACCATTAGGAACTGACTATGCAATTTAATTCTATCTCCTCAATCCCTGAAGATGACGACGAACTACATCTTCCTGAACTGGTGTACTGGGCATCTTTAGGCGATGTTGAACAGGTCGAAGAGGGCTTACAGGAAGGTCTGGACGTCAACTCAGCCGATGAAGAAGGCTATAGCGCCCTACAAGCCGCTGCTGAAAATGATCATCTGGAAGTGGTCAAACTCTTGGTCAGCAAAGGCGCAGATATTGCGCATCGTAGTCCAAATACTGCTTTAGAACTGGCAGAAATGGCCGGCAATAAAGAGGTGGTGGCTTATCTGAAAAGTCTGGCCGGTGGTGTCTGAATATAAAAAAAGAACCTCAATGCTGAGGTTCTTTTTTTATGGTATGAGCTTAGGCAGCATCGCCTTCAAGTTCTTTTAAAATCGCTTCATTGAAAGCCGGTAAATCGTCCGGATTGCGTGAAGTAATCAGTACCCAGTCACCGGTATTGCAGCGATGGACTTCTTCATCGACCCATTTCCCGCCGGCATTTTCCAGATCCAGCTTGATGCTCTTATAGGAAGTCAGATTCTTGTCTTTGATACGCTGTGCATCAATCAAAGTCCATGGCCCATGACAGATCGCGGCAATCGGTTTGTGATTGTCGGCAAAATGCTGAATGATTTTTTGCGCATCCTGATTGATTCTCAAGGTATCCGCGTTGACTGTACCGCCGGGAATCACCAAAAGATCATAATCATTCAGATCGACGTGTTCAAGACTGGTATCCGGCGTATATTGGGTGGCAGCTTTGGTATCACCTTTGACCGTCGCGACATCTTCATTTTTTTCAGCAGCATGAATCACTTCAAAACCTTTGGACTTTAGAAAATTTAAAGGCTCAGTGAGTTCATCATGTTCAATGCCTTGATTGGATGTAATAAAGAGGACCTTTTTTACCATGATTGCTGTTCCCAAAAAATGTGAGGATTTTTAGCTTAACAACAAGGGGATTCTTACAATGTTGGAGTTTTAGCTCGGAACTGTTAAGCAATGATAAATAAAATAATAGGCAGAAAAAAAGCCCCGACATCCTGTCGGGGCTTTTTCGTATCTCGTGATTTAGGTATAACTCCTGTCGTACCTCACGTCCTGGTGTTGCGATGTTATTCTTGTTTTTAGGTCTTCGGAGCATCCTGCTCTCTATGGTTATAAGGTAATACACATCCAGGTGGCGCACTAGCAGCAGATTGCGGTAATTGCTGTACGCTTTGGCTTACATCAGCGCAGAGTAATTGAGCTGCGCAAACTTAACCGGTTGTATTGCATTAAAAATGTATATCCAGACCGATATAAGGACCTTTAAATTCCAACTGTAAGTCTGGACGTTGATCCTGTTCAAAATCTACTTGCATCATACGATAACCGATTTTGGCACCCACATCGACCAGCAGATTATCAATAAAGTCATATTGCAGTTCCGCCTGTACATCGGTTTTTTGGCTATCGCTGCCGTGACTGTAAATAGCTTCGGCTTTGGCACTCATACCGGTAAAGGGCAATTTAACCCCGGCTGTTGCATAGAGCAGTGGGCTGTATTCATCCAGATCGTATTGAGTGAAAACTCCGGTCGTCAGGTTTTTCACAGTACCATCCAGATTGGTTAAACCTGCGCCTATATCCACATGCACAATAGTATCTAGCAATTCATAATACAGAATATAGTCAATATTGTTCAGCTCAATTTCTGAGGCATTGATAAGAGAACTCTGTTCGCTATTGCTGTCCAGATTGACGTATTTAATCTTGGCATTTGGTAACAATGGCACAGGATGTTCTACAGCGACAGATAGCTGCGCTGTACCTTGTCGATCTAGCTCATGCTTGAAATTGTTATCCTGACTATAGCCGTCAAAATCCCAGTAACTGAGATCTGCTTTCACGCCGATTACATCTGCATGACTGAGCGTACTGAGTCCAAAACCGAATAATAAGGTGGTGAGTATTTTTGCGCGCATGGCTCTATTCCCTAAAGCTTTATTAAAATTGGAGGTGTCTGGTTACTTAAAAACATCTTCTTAATATGGAGTAGCAAGTGCATGATATAGAGAATTTCAAAAATGTATATCCTTGGATTTTGCAGGACAATAAGATGGTAGCGAGAAGCACACAACAAGCGAAAGAGTATGCATTATATGTCGCCGGTCAGGTGGCTCAGACGGGTGAATGGCTAGAGGTCAAACATAAATATAACCACGAACTGTATGCCCGTGTCGCTTTGGCAGATGCCAACACACTGGAACAGGCGATTCAGTCTGCCGTAGACGCAGAAGCCGAAATGGCTGCCTTAGAGCCGTTCCAGAAACAGAAAATTCTGCTGCATTGCGTACGCCGTTTTCGTGAGATTCATGAAGAACTGACCGAAATTCTGATTGCAGAAGGGGGCAAACCGCGTAAAGCAGCTGAAGCCGAAGTTGAGCGTCTGATTAATACCTTTCAGATTGCCGCAGATGCCGTGACCCAAGTTGATCAGGGACGTATGCTGCCTTTGGCCGTGACTGCGGCAGCATCCGGTTATCGGGGCATTATAAAACAGGTGCCGATTGGTGCAGTGTCTTTGATTAGTCCGTTTAATTTTCCTTTAAACCTGACCGCGCATAAAATTGCTCCTGCGATTGCAGCCGGTTGTCCCTTTGTGCTGAAACCACCTAGCCTGACCCCGATTTCTGCCTTAAAAATTGCTGAAATTCTGGCGGAAACCGATTTACCGCGAGGTGCGTTTTCGGTATTGCCCTGTCCGCGAGAGCTGGCTGATCTACTGGTCACCGATGAGCGTTTTAAATTACTCAGTTTTACCGGTTCCGATGCTGTAGGCTGGGATATGAAAGCGCGTGCCGGTCGTAAAAAAGTGGTCTTGGAGCTGGGTGGCAATGCTGCTGTCATGATTGAGCCAGATACCGAAATTAACGATGCCTTGATTAACCGTCTAATTGGCGGGGCGTATAACCATGCCGGACAGGTGTGTATCAGTGTGCAACGCATTTTGGTGCATCAGCAGATTTATACTGAAGTGAAGGACAAACTGCTGGCGAAACTGAAAACGATTAAAGCCGCTGATCCGAATCTGAGCACAACCTTGGTTGGTCCGATGATCAAGGAAGATGAAGCCAAACGCCTGAAAAAATGGCTGGATAAAGCCGTGAAAAAAGACGCGACAATCCTGATTGGAGGCGAATTGAATGGTGTGATGTTCGCACCGACCTTGCTGGAAAATGTAGACCACAGTCTGGAAATCTACCGTGATGAAGCCTTTGGCCCGGTGGCAATTCTGGAAGCGTATGCTGATTTCGAATCCGGTATTGCCTGTATCAACCGCAGCCGTTTTGGCTTGCAAGCTGGAGTGTATACTCAGAATCTGAACAAGATGCTGTATGCCTGGGATCATCTGCATGTCGGCGGTGTCATTATCAATGATATTCCGTCTTTCCGGGTCGATAACATGCCTTATGGCGGGGTCAAAGATTCAGGTCTGGGTCGTGAAGGAATTCAGTCAGCCATTCGCGACATGCAGGAAGAGCGCATGCTGGTGATTAAAGCCTAAGTTTAGAATACTCATCGCTTCGATATCACAGGCAGCTTGTTTTAAATCTGCTTGTGATATTTAAACCGGTTTTTAAAGAGGTCAAAATTCCATGAGAGAATTTGATTTCCCATATCACGGCTTGGTCATGTGCCTTAGTATGAGCCGTTTCATCTTCAAATAATGATCTAAAAACAGATGCTGGATCAGAGTCTTGGAATACATTTTTGAAACAGCGACCCTGTAGTAAAACTTAAGAAAAATATATTCCAAAAAGTTTGTCAATATATAACTTGTTTAATCTGCCTTATTTTGCAGAATTATTGAACGCTTAATTCGAATAGATTATAAATAACGAATATTTTAAGCAGAATTTACAGAAAAAATTTAAAAAAGTCAGTATTGTTAAATCATCTACAAGGTCAGTTTTTCGATCAGACTTTAAGCAAGATGTAAGACCTGCTGACCTGTTTGTACATTAGAATTCGACGCCCACAAGGTGCCCTCTAATTCAAACACCCAAAATTATTGAAAATGCTTCTTTTTTTGCTTGCGCCATAACCATAACAAGCAGCATCTAAAGGGGTTAAAAGTTTAGGTGTTCTATGACAGAAACTCGTGAGAATTGGTCCGCACGATCAGGATTCATTATTGCAGCGATTGGTTCCGCCGTTGGCTTGGGGAATATCTGGCGTTTCCCTTATGTTGCCTATGAAAATGGTGGCGGGGCATTCCTGATCCCCTATCTGATTGCGATTTTCGCAGCAGGTTTACCTTTATTGTTTTTAGACTATGCGGTCGGACACAAGTTCCGTAAAGCACCGCCTATGGCCTATAAAAAACTCATGAATGCCGAATCCTTGGGTTGGTGGCAGGTCATGGTCACTCTGGTGATCGGGATTTACTATGCCAGCGTCTTGTCCTGGGCTGGCAGCTATATGTTCTATTCCTTTGGACAGCAGTGGGGCACAGATACCCAAGGCTTCTTCTTCAATACTTACCTACAAAATGGTGAGGGTCTGACGCTCGGTTTTGTACCTGTGCTGTTCTTTGGTCTGGTGGTCGTTTGGGCAGCAGTCATGCTGATTCTTTACGGTGGAGTACGCCGTGGGGTAGAACTGGCGAATAAAATCTTTATGCCATTGCTGGTGATTTTATTCACGATCCTAGTGATTCAGGCAGTACGTTTACCTGGTGCAGTCGATGGTTTAAATGCTTTCTTCACGCCGAACTGGGAAGCGATGGCCAACTATAAAGTCTGGTTAGCCGCTTTTGGTCATATCTTCTTCTCACTGTCAGTGGGCTTCGGGATCATGTTGACCTATGCATCTTACCTGAAACGCAAAACCAACCTGACTGGTTCCGGGATTGTGGTGGCACTGGCCAACTCGTCTTTTGAAATTCTGGCGGGTATTGGTGTCTTTGCCGCGCTTGGTTTTATGGCGTTCAGCTCAGGTGCGAAAGTTGAAGATGTGGTGTCTGGCGGTATCGGTCTGGCCTTTATTGCGTTTCCGAAAATCATTTCCAGTTTAGGTGTAGGTGGTGACCTGTTCGGTTTCCTGTTCTTTGCTTCGTTGACGGTTGCCGGTATTACCTCGATGGTGAGCATCCTGCAAGTTCCGATTGCTGCGTTCCAAGACAAACTGGGCTGGTCAAAGAACAAGTCAGTGACGATTATTGCTGGTGGTTCAGCGGTGATTTCTACCCTGATGTTCTCGACACATAGTGCCATTACCTTTGTCGATATCATCGACTACTTTGCCAATAACATCGGTATTGTTGGTGGTGGTCTGTTATCGATTATTCTGTTGTCGTGGTTCCGTCGTCCATTAATGAAACAGCTGGAAGGCCATGTGAATGAGTTTGCCAGCGTGAAACTAGGTACGAGCTGGAACTTCATGCTGACGGTGATCACGCCGTTGTCATTATTGCTGGCATTGGGCCTGACCCTGAAATCGATCATGGCAGAAGGTTATGGTGGCTATGCTGCCAGTACCCTATGGATGGTAGGTGGAGGAGTAATGGCATTCTTTATTCTGGGTGCCATTCTATTCAGCCTGATTAAAGATCGTCACAGCTAGGAGAGCGACTATGAATACATCTGCACTAATCATGATGATCATCTCTATCGTTTTATTATGGGGTGGTCTGGTACTGGCTGTGATTCATCTGGCAAAGAATCCGGAAGAACCAGAAGACTAAAAATCTTCACATAAACCTACTGTTACCATAAACGGAAGTCATTATCATCCTTGATGATAATGACTTTTTTAATGGCTGATGCTCTGACATGATTTCCGTTTCAGATGGACAAGTCTATACAGCCTTTGCCGTGACTTTATTTGCCGGGCTGGCCACCGTGGTGGGTGGGGGACTGGTATTATTCTTAAAAAAACCTAATTTCCGTTTGCTGGCCTTTGGTCTGGCCTTTGCTGCCGGGGCCATGATCTATGTCTCTTTAACCGAAATTCTGAACAAATCGATCGCGTCCTTTAGCCTGGATTTTGATGAAAAAACCGGTTTTGCCTTTGGCACTTTTGCTTTTTTACTGGGCGTAGTTCTGGTGTTATTGCTGGATCGCTTTGTGCCGAATCCCCATGACACCATTGAAACCCATTCTGCCAAGGGCGTCAGTTCAACCCAATTACTGCGTACCGGCATGTTGACCCTGTTTGCGATTAGCGCACATAACCTGCCGGAAGGACTGGCGACGTTTTTTGCCACACTGGAAAGCCCTGCTTTGGGTGCGCCACTGGCGGTGGCAATTGCGATTCATAATGTACCAGAAGGTGTGGCGATTGCCTTGCCGGTATATATGGCCACGGGCCGTAAAGATTATGCGCTCTGGGCCAGTCTGGTTTCGGGTTTGGCCGAACCATTGGGGGCAGCGCTCGGTTATTTTATTCTGGCACCTTATATGAGTGAAACCGTCTATGGTCTGATCTTTGGCGTGATTGGGGGGGTGATGGTTTATCTGGCGCTGGATGAATTATTGCCGACGGCAAAGCGCTATTCTGAAGGGCATGAAACAGTCTATGGATTGGTGAGCGGCATGGCGGCATTGGCCAGCAGTCTGGTGATTTTTAAGTTTATTCAATAAGCCTTATATTCACTAAATCACGAGGTATAAAAAAAGGCAGCTTGCGCTGCCTTTCATTTTAAACACATGACTTATGCAGTTTTTTCTATACGGCAATAGAAAAAGCCGTCGCCTTGATCTGCTTTCGGCAACAACTGACGACCATGAATCTGCTCGATGCCCCAATCGGCTTCGATTTTGATTTCTTTGGCATCGGCATGGGTATTAAAAAACTCGACCATCTGCTGTTCGTTTTCGGCTTTTAGAATTGAACAAGTGATGTACAGCAACGTACCGCCAACTTTCAGTTGCTGCCACATATTTTCCAGAATCTGCTTTTGCAGATGTACCGTTTGCGGAATATCTGTAGAGTGACGTAGCAAGCGAATATCCGGATGACGACGGATCACACCAATTGCGGAACATGGTGCATCCAGCACGATACAATCCACCGACTCAGGTGCTGTCCAAGTGATCGCATCAGCCGCGATAATTTCAACGTCGGCATATTCAGTTAATAGTAAACGTTCCAGATTTTCTGCCACACGGACTAAACGTCTGGCATCCTGATCAATGGCATACAGTTTTTTCGGGCTATATTTTTCCAATATATGCGCAGTCTTACCACCCGGAGCGGCGCAGGCATCGACCACGACTTTGCCTTCAAGGTCAGGAAGCAAGGTCGCACACAGCTGAGCATGTTCATCCTGAACCGAGAAACCGCCGGCTTCATAGCCCGGCAGGTTCGGAATATGGACATTCTGTTCCAGAACGATGCCAACTTCAGAAAGAGTACAGACACGTGCTTCATAGCCTTCTTCTTCCAGAATTTCCAGATATTCATCACGGCTAACTTGGTTGACATTGACACGCAAGGTGAGCGGTGCAATCTGTTTCAAGTCATGTGACAGTTCGGCAAGCTGTTCCGGCCAGTCTTTCTTTAAACGCTTATAGAGCCAGCTTGGCAGGCCATGTGCCTGATTTAAAGCCAGGTCAAATTCTTCTGTTTCACGTGAAACACGACGCAGAACGGCATTCACCAGACCGCTTAAAGGTTCAAAACCGAGCTGTTTGGCTGCAGTGACGGTTTCTGAAATTGCAGCATGCGCCGGAATACGGGTACATAAAATCTGATACAAACCCAGATATAAGCAGCTTTCTAAAGCCTGATTATCAAGAGGTTTGGTTAATAATGGCAGGGTAATGGCTTTCAGGCCGTGCCACTGACGTAAACAGCCCAAAGTTAACTCGTGATATAGACCACGGTCACGTTCAGACACGATGTTGATATGTTGATTGAGTACAGAAGCAAGTGATTGACCATTTTGTACAGCCAATAGCGTTTTTACAACTTGCGCGCGCAAATTCAAGTTTTTAGCTGATGATTGAATTTGGCTCATGCGAATTTATGTCCTACCGATAGTTTTTGAGTTTGATTAATTTGAACAGCATTCAGGGCTTTGCCACCTGGCCATTGCAGATTGGTGATGCAAATAGCATGTTGATCACCACACATCACATGCACGCCGTCTTTATCCAGGGCAATCACTTCACTAGGCAGGGCATTGCTTGCCTTTTGTGTGGAAAGTGATGAATTCCAGATGCGTAAATTGTTGCCGTCATCTAGCGGGGTGAATGCCACTGGCCAGGGATTAAAGGCACGAATATTACGGTCAATATCTGCTGCAGGCTGGGTCCAGTCAATTTGTGCTTCGGCTTTTGTCAGTTTATGCGCGTAGACAGTCAGATTTTCATCCTGAACTTCACGGGTCTCAAGATAGTGCTGTAAAGTCTGTTCCGATTCGAGCACGGCCACAATCGCCTCAGCACCTTGCAGCGCCAGTTTGTCATGCAGGCTGGCAGATGTATCTTCGGCGCTAATCGGGCACAGTGTTTTATACATCATGTCCCCGGTATCCAGACCGGCTGCCATTTTCATAATGGTCACACCTGTTTCGATATCGCCGGTAGCAATCGCGCGCTGAATCGGGGCTGCACCGCGCCAGCGTGGCAACAGCGAACCATGAATATTCAGGCAACCATATTTTGGCGTATCCAGAACCACTTGTGGCAGGATCAGGCCATAAGCTGCCACCACCATCACATCTGCATTTAAGGCTTTAAGTTCCGCTTGCGCCGCCAGACCTTCTTCAGTCGATGACTTGAAATGCAAAGGCTGATAGACCGAAAGATGATGTTCAAGCGCTAACTGCTTCACCGCAGATGCCGTGAGCTTTTGTCCACGTCCGGCCTTGCGGTCCGGTTGAGTATAGACCGCCACAATTTCATGTTCGGTTCTAAGCAACGCAGCCAATGCAGTCGCTGCAAATTCTGGTGTGCCTGCAAATATGATCTTCACACATGAAATTCCAAATAAACTTAAAAGCTATTATAAGCCAAAAGCCAAATTTCAGCCTAATCGTTGCAAAAACTTATCCGAGAAGCTTGGTGAGTGCTTGAATTTCAGTGGAATTTTTATATAAAAAAAACTCATGCAAATTGTAAAAATTATTCATGAAAGTTTTGTATTGTCCTGATGATGATGGCGGTATAGTAGATTTCATTAAGAAATTTTTATCGTCAGATCATCCAAACCTCTCGATAGACATTTTTGCCTGCATCTACACTCAAAAGGCCATCTTGTAAATCAAGGGCTTGTAGTATGATAGGTTTAAAATTCAACTGATTTAAGCTCTTTGTCAGTATGATTTAGCCAGAGTGGATCTGCCCGATTCACTGCAAGCTCAAACTTTGTTGGAAATATAAAATGCCTGACTATCGTTCAAAAACATCGACACACGGAAGAAATATGGCTGGCGCACGCGGTTTATGGCGTGCTACCGGCATGAAAGATGAAGATTTCGGTAAGCCGATTATTGCGGTGGTGAACTCGTTCACCCAGTTTGTACCGGGTCATGTGCATCTTAAAGATCTGGGTCAGCTGGTGGCACGTCAAATTGAAGCGTCAGGCGGCGTGGCCAAAGAATTCAATACCATTGCGGTCGATGACGGCATCGCGATGGGTCATGACGGCATGCTGTATTCATTGCCTTCACGTGATCTGATTGCAGACTCGGTCGAGTACATGGTCAATGCCCATTGTGCCGATGCGATGGTGTGTATCTCGAACTGTGACAAGATCACCCCGGGTATGTTAATGGCTTCAATGCGTCTGAACATTCCGGTGGTATTTGTCTCTGGCGGTCCAATGGAAGCGGGCAAGGTCAAAATCCGCGGTAATGAAAAAGCCATTGATCTGGTCGATGCCATGATTGTTGCAGCAGATGACAGCTTCACTGACGAAGAAGTCGCTGAATATGAGCGTTCAGCTTGCCCAACCTGTGGTTCATGTTCAGGCATGTTCACTGCAAACTCGATGAACTGTTTGACTGAAGCACTTGGTTTATCGCTTCCGGGTAATGGTTCAACCCTGGCAACCCACGCAAATCGTAAAAAATTATTCGAGCGTGCGGGTCAACTGATTGTTGAAATCACTAAACGTCATTATGAGCAAAATGACTACAGCTTGTTGCCACGTTCAATCGCCACCAAAGCTGCGTTTGAAAATGCCATGACGCTGGATATTTCAATGGGCGGTTCAACCAATACTGTTTTACATTTGTTAGCAGCAGCACACGAAGCTGAAGTCGACTTTACTATGACCGATATCGACCGTTTGTCACGTAATGTGCCGGTACTATGTAAAGTTGCGCCGGCGAAACAGGATGTCCATATGGAAGATGTACACCGTGCCGGTGGCATCATGTCGATTCTGGGCGAACTGGATCGTGCAGGCTTACTGGATACTTCTGTTCCAACGGTCCATGAAAAAACTTTAAAAGATGCCTTGGATAAATGGGACATCATCCGTACTGAAGATGAAGACGTCTATCAATTCTTTAAGTCAGCGCCGGGCGGTGTACCAACGCAAACCGCATTCTCGCAAGACCGTTATTATGCCCGTCTGGATGGTGACCGTGACAATGGCGTGATCCGTAATGCAGCCAATGCATTCTCGCAAGATGGTGGTCTAGCGGTACTTTATGGCAACATCGCACTAGAAGGCTGTATCGTAAAAACAGCAGGTGTGGATGATTCAATCCTGAAATTCAACGGGACTGCACGTGTGTTTGAAAGTCAGGATGCTGCAGTTGAAGCCATTCTTGGCGGCAAAATCACTGCGGGTGATGTTGTGGTGATTCGCTACGAAGGTCCACGTGGTGGTCCGGGCATGCAGGAAATGCTGTACCCGACCAGTTATCTCAAATCGAAAGGTTTGGGTAAAGACTGTGCACTTTTAACAGATGGCCGTTTCTCGGGTGGTTCATCTGGTCTGTCGATTGGTCACGTGTCTCCTGAAGCAGCGGAAGGTGGTGCGATTGGTCTGGTTGAAGATGGTGACCGTATCGAAATTGATATTCCAAACCGTACCATTCACCTGGCAGTGGATGATGCAACCATGGCAGCACGTCGTGAAGCCCAAGAAGCCAAAGGCTGGCAGCCTGCTGAACAGCGTCCTCGTAAAGTGTCTAAAGCACTGAAAGCGTATGCGATGCATACTACCAGTGCCTCGAAAGGTGCGGTACGTGATATCTAACTTGTAATTTTACAGATTTAAAAAGCACTCCAGATGGGGTGCTTTTTTTTATTTGAAATTTATAGATTCAATAAGACGGGGGTCTTAAAGGAAATTGTTTAATTGCAGTTTATAACCTTCGGTTCGACCTACTTTTGTTTCGGCAAAAGTAGGCAAAACTACTATCATCTGCAAAACTCGTCCGAAACTAGCATTTTTCACTTATATCGCAGAAACAGTAAATATTAGATCTCTTGCGAAAGTCGTTATTGCAAGTTCATCCGGTTTACCAGTGCAGCGATTAAGTTAATGCGTAAACCGAATCTTTTCCGTCTATTTCGATAGCGTTCACTTAGTATTCTAAATCTTTTCAATTGACTGTTAATATGTTCGATTACAACTCGTATTTTTCCAATCATTTTATTGTAATTTTTCTCAGCATCAAATAAGGGTAAATTCTTCTTTTTCTTTGTTGGCATCAATAATTTAAAGCCATCTTGCTCTAACCCATAGTACCCTAAATCGGTCATAACATAGTCACAATGTTTGAATTTCTTAACTGTTTTTCTTGCCAATTTAATATCATGCTGACTGCCAGACGATATATCTACTCCTATGATTTGTTTGCTCTTCGGATGATAGATCACTTGGGCTTTTAACGTATGTTTCTTCTTTTTACCACTGTAGAACTTACTCTGATTTTTTTTTCGGGCGTTCTATTAAACATTCTGTCGCATCAATAATTACCCAGTTAAATTGTTCGTCTGCTGTGGTAATGCTTCGTTTTGGCAGGGTAAAACGTCTTGATTTCATTAATGCATCTTCAACCTTTTTAATAGTTCGATTCACATTACTTTCAGCGATATGGTAATTTGCCGCCAATTCCAATTGGGTGTTGTAGCTCCGTAAGTAATTGAGTGTTAATAATAATTGATCCTCTATAGCTAAAGTATGAGGACGCCCTAATTTCTTTTTAAGTGATTCTGCTTCTTTTAAAACTTCGACCATTTCACTAAAAACTGCTCGAGGTACACCAACCAAGCGCTGGAATTCAGAATCTGAAAAACGATTTAATTTCTGATATTTCATGAAATCTATATTGAGGCAGTTTTTACTTTCGCAAGAGGTCTATTAATTGTAGTCCTGCCTCGGACAGTTGCAGATGACTTTGGCATGTATCGAATATTATAGAAGCAGCTGAAAGCTGTATTGCTTTGTTTTAATTCTATACAATGACCTTAAAATAAATTGTCCAAGACCGAAGCTTAAAATTGGTCATCGCCCAGGAAGAGAATAATGAGTAAAGATAATATCCGCGAGCATTCAGCCCCCGTTTATGAAGGCATTGAAAATGCACCGGCGCGTTCCATGATGCGTGCTACCGGTTTTAAAGATGCCGATTTTAAACGGCCATTTATTGGTATCGCTTCGACCTGGGCCAATGTCACACCATGTAATATGCATATTGATGGTCTGGCCAGAACAGTCGAGCAGGGCGTCAGTGCCGCGGGTGGTAAGGGCATTATCTTTAATACCATTACGATTTCAGATGGTATTTCCAATGGCACGGAAGGTATGAAATATTCACTGCTATCACGGGAAGTGATCGCAGACTCCATTGAAACGGTCGTGGGTTGCCAGGCTTATGATGGAGTCATCGCGATTGGTGGCTGTGATAAAAACATGCCGGGTTGTATTATGGGACTGGTGCGTCTAAACCGTCCGGGTCTGTTTATTTATGGCGGCACCATCAAACCCGGCGAAGGCCATACCGACATGATTTCGGTATTTGAAGCAGTCGGTCAATATGCCAAAGGTGAAATTAACGCGATTCAAGTCAAGCATATTGAAGAAGTGTCTTTGCCGGGTCCGGGTTCTTGTGGTGGTATGTATACGGCTAACTCGATGGCCTCTGCGATTGAAGCACTCGGTATGAGCTTGCCGGGTTCGTCCGCGCAAGAAGCAGTTTCGGATGACAAACAAATTGATTGTGCCCGTGCCGGTGAGGCGGTGATGAATCTGTTGCGACTGGATATCAAGCCGCGTGACATCATGACCAAGGCTGCCTTTGAAAATTCGATCAAGGTTTTGATTGCGTTGGGTGGCTCGACCAATGGTGTACTGCATCTTTTGGCCATGGCGCATACCGCAGGGGTTGAATTGAGTCTGGATGACTTTGTCCGAATTGGCAAAGATATTCCGGTGGTGGCCGATGTGCGTCCATCCGGGAAATATTTAATGTCAGAACTGATTGCGATTGGTGGGATTCAACCACTGATGAAGCGCATGCTGGATGCCGGCATGCTGGATGGGTCCTGTTTAACGGTCACAGGTAAGACGCTGGCAGAAAACCTGGCCGATGTGCAGGACTATCCGGAAGGTCAGCAGATTATTCTGCCTTTTGATGCGCCCGTGAAAAAAGATTCCCATCTGGTGATTTTGAAAGGCAATCTGTCGCCGAAGGGCGCTGTGGCCAAGATTACCGGTAAGGAAGGTCTGCATTTTGCTGGCCCGGCACGGGTCTTTGAAGGCGAGCAGGGTGCCATGCGCGGGATTCTGGATGGCGAAGTCCAGCCGGGTGAAGTGGTGGTGATTCGTGGCGTCGGCCCTAAAGGTGGTCCGGGCATGCCGGAAATGCTGAAACCGACTTCTGCGATTATTGGTAAAGGTCTGGGCGCTTCGGTGGCTTTAATTACTGACGGACGCTTCTCTGGCGGCAGTCATGGTTTCGTGATTGGTCATGTGACGCCAGAAGCTTATGAGGGCGGCCCGATTGGTCTGGTGCAAAATGGTGATCAGATTTCGATTAATGCCGAAACTCGGGAAATGACCTGGCATGTCGCGGAAGAAGAAATTGCTGCACGTCAAGCGGCCTGGACCAAACCTCAGCCAAACTATACCCACGGTGCGCTGGCTAAATTCGCCAAACTGACTTCAGGTGCAGAAACCGGGGCGGTCACTGACCTGAATCTTGACCTCTAATCCATTGTTAAACATTGAACATTTGCTTATGACTTGATATAAGTTTTTACAGCATGCAGGGCTTTGGCTTCTGCGATCTTAAAAATAGATTATTCTGCGCAGCTTCTCATGTGTTGAGCTGCGCACCGTCATTGTTGTCGAGGCCGATCTCATGTCCCTGTTACGCCGTTGGTTTGATCCAATCCGATCGAGTTGGTTTTACCAAAAACCGACCCGTCAAACGGTGTTATCTATTCAAGATGGGCTGAGTATCCATTTAAGACTGGATGATGTGTACAGTTATCTGGCGGTACAGCAGTTGCCCCAGCTCGAAGAAATTTTAAGTCCAGAACTCAAGCCGCTAAAAGTCATCATTTCCAGTGAGCATGCCGAAGCGCCGAACCAGATGTCTTTTGATGAATGGCAGCACTACACGATTAATGATGCAAAAATCTTGTCAAAACAGCATCGTTTCAGTTTTCATGATACGCCGGAATTACCGAGCGCTGAGGCCTTAAAACAGGCCGAACTGATTTTGCGACATACGCCGCTGCGTGGACAGGATTTCCTGTATTTGCTGGAAGATGTCTTCCATATGCTTTGGCAAAAACAGACCGGAAAATTACGAACTCTTTATGCCATGGCCAGTCGCCACCATCAGCCACAGGATTTTCCCGAACGTATTTTTGACCAGACGCCAATACTGGCCAGCTATTTTAATTTAGGCGGACGCCAGTATCAGGCAGTCGATGACCTGTTGCGTCTGACCCGGCGTCTGGAGCAGCAAAAACTGCTGACCGGTAATCCGATTTTTATGATCGATCACATTGAATGGCGTGAGCATCTGATCAGTGATGCCGAAGAGCTGAACGAGATCCAGTCGATGGATCCGGAACTGGACTTGTATATCGCGCTGGAAGACCCGATTTCCTGGCTGCTGCTGGCTTATATCAAGGAAGAACTGGCGGATTATTACAATATCCAGCTGAATGTCTATCCCTTGTCCTATCGCGGCCGGGATGAGTTTGACTGGAGTCTGGCCACACGTTTATCCAAACGGACTGAAGTAGAATTTACCCCGTTCTGCCGGCCGACCGAGCAGGCGATTGCGCCAATGGCACAGTTATTTTATAGCTGTCCCGAGGAGCAGCGGATTGAGGCGATGTACCAGATCTTGCAGGCCGTCTGGACCCGTGGTGAAGACCTGTCTTATGCACCTCATTTCAAACGTTTGCAGCAACAGTTAAATATTGTAGATCTGACCCAGGACGATATTCTGGCCAAGCTACAGGACAATGATATGCTCTGTGAAATGAAGTCTCAGCCGAATTTCCCGGTACTGGAACTACGTATAGATGATCAAAGTTATACATTTAATAGCTTATATCGGGTCTGGATGATTGAAAGTATTTTCAGTAATGTGTTAGAAGAAAAGTATAAGAGTAATAATCAAACTGAAAGTGAACTGAAAAAACATGGAAAAGATCAAAGCTGAATCACTAGAACATGCACGTCAACAGATCGATGCCATTGATACAGCTTTAGTTGAGCTGATCGCTGCGCGTCAATTTTATGTTGATCAAACCACCCGTTTCAAAAAAACCGAAACCGATTTGCAGTCACCGGAACGTATGGAACAGATTGTAGAAAATGTCAGAGCTCTGGCGCAAAAGCAGGGTATCGATCAGGAGTTTATTGAACATCTATACCGTGAAATGTTCCAATACTTTATTCAACGTGAACTGAAAGAGTTTCGTCCTTAAACAGACTTGTGCTTTAACAGAAGCCTTGCGGGGCTTCTTTTCATTTCTTTAATCACAAAGTTGAAAAATACAAAGATAAAAAAAGCAGCCATTTGGCTGCTCAATACTTTTATTCCGAGTTTTATTTTTTATCGGCCAGGCTAAAGAACCAGTTCAGGATCAGTGCAGCAAACGTTGCTGTACCAATACCACCCAGATTGAAGCTACCAAAAGTTAGGGCAAAATCACCCGTACCTAAAATAATGGTCACCGCAGCCACCATCAGGTTCTTGTTTTGCGAAAAATCGACCTTGTTTTCAATCCAGATTTTGGCACCGGCAATGGTAATCAAACCAAAGACTACAATCGAAGCACCGGTCAGAATCGCCGTTGGAATCGTATGAATAATCGCACCAAACTTAGGCGATAAACCCAGGAACACCGCAAAGACACCCGCGACGGCAAAGATAATGGTCGAGTAGACCCGTGTCACGGCCATCACACCAATGTTTTCACCATAAGTGGTCATACCCGGCGCACCTACACCACCGGCTAAAGTCGTGGCAACACCATCTGCCACAAAGGCTTTACCAATATGCGGATCCAGGTTTTCACCGGTCATTGCACCTACGGCTTTAATATGGCCCAGATTTTCAGCCACCAGAATCAAGGCAATTGGCGCAATGATCAGCATAGCATTTAATTCAAAGGTCGGTGCGTGAAAAGTCGGTAAGCCGAACCAGGCTGCTTGCTGAATGGGAAGGAAATTGATCGCAGTGCCATAACCCATGACATTACTGAGTACAAAATAGATCAGATAAGCCAATAACAGGCCAACCAATAACAGCAGGCGCTGTAATAAGCCACGGGTGAATACGGCAATTGAACCCATGCACAGCACAGTGACCAGGGACATCCACATATTGAAGGTATTGCCCATCACGCTTTTCACTGTGACTGGAGCAAGGTTCAGGCCAATGATCATCACCACGGCACCGGTTACCACGGGTGGCATCAGCTTTTCAATCCAGCGGGTGCCCGTTGCCATGACCAGAAAGCCCATCAGCGCATAGAAGATGCCACACGCGATAATGCCGCCTGCTGCAACGCCAATATTTGGATTCAGCCCGCCACCACCCGCATAACCGGTTGCCGCGATCACCACACCAATAAAGGCAAAGCTTGAACCTAGATAACTTGGAACCCGGCCACCGGTGATTAAAAAGAACAGAATAGTACAGATCCCTGACATTAAAATCGCCAGGTTAGGATCAAAGCCCATTAAAAAAGGTGCCAGTACAGTCGCGCCAAACATGGCAAAAGCATGTTGTACACCCAAAATGACCGTTTGTGCGGGTGGCAAATACTCTGCGGTACCTACTGGTCGTGCATCGATACTGCCCTCATAAGGGCGCCATTTGGGAAACCAACTGGACATAAAATGAGCACTCAAAAGATAAATTGTGCACATCATACTCTTGTTCTTTAGAAGATTTAATCACTTAAACAAAATTTTTGTTCAAATTAATTCTATGACTTTATTTAAGATTTTACCGGACGGTAAAAGAATACTGAGTTAAAAGTAAAGTGAAATCAGTAGATTAATTTCTTATTATGAATAGGGGTATCTATAAATAAATCTGATTTACTATATAAAATAAAATATTTCCTGGCTATTGACTGGTCAATAAAAAAGCACATCACCAGGATGTGCTTTCAAATGGGCATTTTTGCTTAGCCAGTATTACGCAGACCGGCTGCAATACCGGCAATACTGACCATCAGCGCATGATCTACTGGGGTGTTTTCGGCCTGTTGCTGTTCAAGATATAAACGGCGACGTTTCATCAGCTCAGCTTGCAGCAAGTGCAATGGTAATAGATACGGTTTACGTACCTTCATGGACTGATCCAGTACGCCGTTGCTGCTGAGCAGTTTCGATTCACCTTTCAGGGTTAACAAGGTTTGTACGGCATCCTGCAAACGCTGGCGTAACGCTGTCCCCAGAACTTTCAGATCTTCATCCTGGGTCAGATGCGATTCGTAATACAGCGCCACATGCGCGTCGGCTTTAGAAAGTACCATTTCCAGCATATCAATCAGGGTCTGGAAATATGGCCACTCGGCCAGCATTTCATCGAGTACATTACGTTGTCCCTGATCCAGGACTTCATTTAGTGCCGCACCGGTACCGAGCCAGGCAGGCAGCATCAGGCGAATCTGGGTCCAGGCAAATACCCAGGGAATGGCACGCAAGGATTCAATCCCACCGCTGACTTTACGTTTGGCGGGACGTGAACCCAGCGGCAGCATTTGTAGTTCAAGCTCAGGAGTAACGGTACGCAGGTATTTTACAAAATGCGGATTTTCCCGTACGGTCTGGCGATAGACCTGAACCGACAGTTCGGTCATTTGATGCATCAGGTCGCGCCATTCCTGTTTCGGCTCAGGTGGCGGCAGCAGCGTCGCTTCCAGGGTTGCAGCAGTATAAATTTCCAGATTTTGCAGCGCGATTTCTTCCAGCCCGAATTTAAAGCGGATCATTTCGCCCTGTTCAGTCACCCGGATTGCACCGGAAATAGAGCCCGGTGGCTGAGAGAACAAGGCTTGCTGGGTTGGCGCACCACCACGGCTGATCGAACCGCCACGACCATGAAACAGGGTCAATTGCACGCCATGTTGCTGGGCAACTGCGGTCAGTTCTTCCTGGGCACGATACTGTGCCCAGTTGGCCGACATAAAACCGGCATCTTTGGCAGAATCCGAATAGCCAATCATGACCTCATGTTTGCCCTGAATATGCTGTTTATACCAGTGCATATTGAACAGGGTCGACATGGTTGCGGCTGCACCATCCAGATCTTTTAATGTTTCAAACAGGGGAACCACCCGTAACGCCTGTTCAATCCCGGCTTCTTTTTGTAAAAGCAGTACCGCCAAGACATCACTTGGATATTCTGCCATGGAAATAATATAGGCACCCAGAGACTCGCTCGGCTGTTCGGCCAGTGTGCGCATGGTGGCAAAGACTTCCTGTACATCCGGATGTTCAATCAGGCTGCCGGCCGGTTCATTCAGATGTTTCGGCAGTAACGGACGTTTGCTTTGCAATTCCTGCAATAAAAAGTTTTGACGGGCCTGTTCGGTCCAGGTTTCAAAATTCCCCAGTCCTAAATATTCAGTAATGGCTGAAATCGCCTGGCGGTGACGGCCGGATTCCTGGCGGATATCTAGTTTTAGCAGTTCGATCCCAAAACTGTTGACCCGGTAAATAAAGTCCAGCAGGCTGCCATTGGCAATTTCAGCCAGATTGCAGTCCATCAGCGAGCGGTAACAGGTCAGGAGCGGTTGTAAAAGTTCGTCTTTACTTTTAATCACCAGACTGTCATCGGCATCATTGCCTTTTAATTTTTCTGCCAGCCAGTGCCGAGTCGCTTTCAGGCGGGTACGGGTGTCACGTAAATATTCACGATAGGGTTCAGGATGGGGCTGGCCCAAAGCTTCGGAAATTTCCGGACTGCATTGCTGAATGGACAGTTCCCAGCGCAGGTTTTCAATATCGCGTACATAGAGATCGGCTGCTTTCCAGCGCGACAGCCACAGTACTTCCTGAGTGACGGTGTGGGTGACATTCGGGTTGCCATCGCGGTCACCACCCATCCATGAGGCAAAACGTACTGGTGCGACATCTAAGGGCAGGTTCTGGCCGCATTGCGCCTGAACCATGCCATTTAGTTCGCGGATAAATTTCGGGACCGCATTCCACAGGGTCTGTTCAATGGTGGTAAAACCCCATTTGGCTTCATCGATCGGAGTCGGGCGATGCTGACGGATTTCATCGGTTTGCCAAGCGGAGCTAATCAGCTGTTTCAGATCGGCCAGAACGGCCTGACGTTCACGTGGCGTCAGTTTCTGCTGGTCGAATTTGGACAGGGCATTATTGATGCCATCATATTTTTGAATCAGGGTACGGCGGCTGACTTCTGTGGGATGCGCAGTCAGGACTAGTTCAATTTTCAGTTCACAGATTTGCTGATACAGCGTATCTGCAGAAATTTCCTGCTGTTTAAATTTTTCAAATAAAGGCACCAGAGGATTGGGCGATTCTGCAGTGTCATCAAACTCGCTCTGACGGCGACGACGTACCACATGATATTGTTCGGCAATATTGGCAAAGTTTAAAAAGTGGGTAAAAGCACGGGTCAGTGGCAGGATTTCTGCATCTTCCAGACTCAAAAACAGTTGTTCCAGTTGTTTTTCTGCTTCGACCTGTCCATCGCGAGCGCCTTTGGACAGGGCACGGATCTGCTCGATCTGATTAAACAAATCCTGCCCGGCATGTAATTTTAAGGTTTCCCCAAGCAAATTACCCAGTAAGCGTACGTCTTCGCGTAGTGGTGCATCAATCTGTTGAATCATTTTTTATTCCCTCACATGCATGCTTTGACTATACCGCGACTGTCGGACAATCCAAGTCCTTTACAGACAAAAGTTGCAGATTTTTAGCTGCTTTTTTCACAAGTCGGCAGCATCACAATAGCGCAGGTAGGTGACGTTGGTATGAGCTTATGGGTTGGTAATACCATATTTCAGCATAAACAGTTCAATCGCCTGGGCAATGATCTGCTGTTGTGCGGTATGCGATGGAGGCGGGCTGAGGCCCAGCAGGATTTTCTGATGCCGGGTTCCGGTCAGCAGGGACACAATCAGCTCGGTCTGTTTTTCTGGAAGATCAACCTTAATAAAACGGTACTGTTGAGCCAGAGCAAAGAAATCATTCCAGACTGCTTCCAGTTTGCTATGCGAGGCCTGTTGACATCCTCACCCACCTGAAAGGAGGGTGATTCCTACTGCTAGACGCTTATGCCCAAGCGCAAGTATGTTCTTAGCACTGTTCAAATCCCTATCCAGGACACTTGAGCAGTTTTCACATTCCCATACTCTTATTCGCAAATCTGCTCTACCTTTCGGACTGCTTGCGGTGATCTCACCACAGCACGAGCAGATTTGGGTTGTGAAACTTTCGTTGACTTCCTCAAACAATACACTTGCGTTCTCGCATTTATACTTGAGCATTGTTTTGAGTGCTGAAAATCCTGTATCTAAAACCGATTTAGCCATTTTAGTTTTCACAAGTTTTTTAGCACTCAGGTTGCCAACAATAATCAGTGCATTTTCTTTTACAAGCATGGTGCTTGCTTTGTGCAAATGATCTTTACGACAATTTGCAATCTTGGCGTGTAATGCACGAACACGCTTTTTATTCTTCGCTCGTTGAGTAATACCTAGTTTTTGTTCATATTTTCGATAGAACTTTGGATTTGAAATCACAGTACCATCAGAACAGGTGGCTATATCTTTTAAGCCTAGATCAATGCCAATGGCTTTAGTTGCAGTTGGTTTGTCTAACTTAGGTGAATCCACGACTAGGCACACATACCAACGCCCACGACTGTCCTCAACAAATGAGCCTGTTCTAACGGCATATTTGCTTAAACCGTAGCTATCCCATAAGCCAAATTTGGTTTCTCCATACTCAACCCATCCCTCAGCATATTTCAGTCCTGATTTTTTGAATGGTATCCAACCAAGCGATCTTCTTGCTGACTTCTTGTTACTTACACGCCATTTTAATTTTGCTTTTCTAAACTGTTTTCTTTTAGCAGTATATTCTTCCCTGATTGCATCCACCGTTTGGCTATGCAGACCACACAATTTTGAAGTCCCTTTTGTGTATTTAGCCATATCGAATGCTGAGAAAAAGTCACCTGTTCTTTTTAGGTGTGCGAAACTTAAATCATTCACATAATTCCAAACAAAGTTCACCTCAGATGCTAATTGGTCTAGCACCTTGCAGTGTTTGTCTTTTATTCGTAATTTAAGTGTTTTCATGGGCTTATATTAGCTCATGTTGAATTAAAATTATTGATTCTTAAAAAATAAACGACATTTCATGTCGTGTCGCTTATATCTCTGACCTGAAGAACAGAGTTTTACGCTCCATTTAATAAAACTCATGATAAAAATCAATTTCAGGTCGTAGCATCTGCGGGTATTCATGCAGAATGGCTTCACAGGTATCTTCGATCGCACACGTAAACAGAGTCGCCTTGTCCTGAAAATGGTTATACACCGTCAGCTTGGTGACGCCGGCCTCACGCGCAATCTGGTTCATGCTAGAAGTATGATAGCCATGTTCTAAAAATAAGGCTTTGGCCACACTGAGAATCCGTTGGCGCTTTTTCAGATCTTTGGGTCGTCCTACAGGTATTTGCACAATTTCTTCTCAAAACAGTTAACACGGTCATTGCTTTGATGACTCAGTTGTAATTAGTGTACCGGTTGGCATATTGGCTAAAAGATAAGCAATTCAATATATCAGCATAGTTTGCCCTAAAAAAGATGATCAGATAAGAGCGAATAAGATGAGCAGGATTTACAGCGTATTGGCTGGCATGATGATGCTTTGCAGTGTGACCTTAAGCGGGTGCAACAAAGATACTGCCGCAGCAGAACAGGAAGTTCCCTTCGTCATGGTGAGTAGACCGGCCGCTTCACAGCATGAACTGAAAAGCTATGCCGGAGATGTGCAGGCGCGTCAGCAAACCGAGCTGGCCTTTCGGGTGGCGGGACAGGTAACCCAGCGTTTCGTCGATGTCGGGGATCAGGTCAAAGTCGGGCAGGTACTAGCGACACTGGATGTAAAAGATGCACAGCTACAGCTGGATGCAGCACGTGCCCAGCTGGAAAATGCACAGTCTGCCAGCAAAATTGCTCAAGATGAACTACAGCGCTTCAAGCAGCTATTACCTGTCAATGCTGTGAGTCGCTCGCAATATGATGCCATCGATAATCAATACAAAGCCGCACAGTCAAGCCTGAAACAGGCACAAGCCAATTATGATACGGCCAAAAACCAGACCGCTTATAACCAGCTACTTGCCACTAAAAATGGCGTGATCACTGCACGTAATATCGAAACAGGTCAGGTGGTGGCCGCGGGGCAGGCGGCCTATGAGCTGGCGATTTCCGGTGAACGTGAAGTGGTGATTGGAGTGCCGGAACAGGCCATTTCAGAGATTAAGGTCGGACAGGCAGCTACGGTCACTTTATGGTCCAGACCTGAAGAAAAATTTGCTGCCTTTGTTCGCGAGATTGCACCGGCAGCAGACCAGTCGCGTACCTTTCGGGTTAAAGTTTCCTTACGTGAAGGCAATGGCCAGATCCAGCTGGGGCAAAGTGCCCGGGTGTTTTTTCAGCACAGTCGCGATAATATGCTCAGTGTGCCGCTATCGAGTGTCTCGGCAACGGATCAGCAGGCTTATGTGATGGTGGTCCAGCCGGATCATACCTTACGTAAAGTCCCGGTCCAGCTCGGTGCCTATGGCCGGGACAATGTTCCTGTACTCAGTGGCCTCAAGCCGGAAGACTATGTGGTGATTGGCGGCGTACATCTGCTGCGTAACCAGCAAAAAATCAATCCGATTGATCGTGAAAACCGTCGTGTGACCATTCAGGCAGGGAGTTAAGCATGAACTTTAACCTGTCGGAATGGGCTTTAAAAAATAAAGGTCTGGTGCTGTATTTCATGATCCTGCTCGGTCTGATCGGCATCGTCTCTTATTCCAAATTGTCACAAAGTGAAGATCCTCCTTTTACCTTTAAAGTCATGGTGATCCAGACCTATTGGCCGGGTGCCAGTGCCAAAGAAGTATCTCTACAAGTCACTGACCGGATTGAAAAGGAACTGATGACCACGGGTCAGTATGACCGCATCATGGCCTATTCGCGTCCGGGTGAATCTATGGTGACTTTTGTTGCCAAGGATTCCCTGGCTTCGAAAGATGTCGCTGATGTCTGGTATAACGTGCGCAAGAAGGTGGGCGATATCCGGCATGAATTGCCACAAGGGGTACAAGGTCCGTTCTTTAATGATGAATTCGGCGATACCTTTGGCAATATTTATGTGCTCAAGGGTAAAGATTTTGACTATGCGACCCTCAAGGAATACGCCGACCGCTTACAGCTGCAATTGCAACGGGTCAAAGATGTTGCCAAAGTTGAGCTGATTGGCCTGCAAGACCAGAAAATCTGGATTGAGATTTCCAATACCAAGGCCATTCAGCTGGGCGTTCCAGTCATGGCGATTCAGCAAGCCCTGCAGCACCAAAATGCCACAACCCAGTCCGGTTTTTTTGAAACCAGTTCAGACCGGATTCAGGTGCGGGTCAGTGGTGCATTAAACAGTGTTGAAGAGTTAAGACAGATGCCGCTGCTGGTCAATGGCAAAACTATTCAGCTGGGAGATGTAGCAGAAGTCTATCGTGGCTTTAGTGATCCGGCACAGCCCCGGATGCGCTTTATGGGCGAAAACGGCATTGGTATTGCTGTATCGATGCGCAAGGGCGGGGACATCATTGCTTTGGGTAAAAATCTGGAACAGGAATTCGCCCGCCTGCAAAAAGCCCTGCCCCTCGGCATGGAACTGCAAAAAGTCTCCGATCAGCCGGTGGCAGTTAAACGCAGTATTAACGAATTTATGAAAGTGCTGGCAGAAGCGGTGATTATCGTATTGCTGGTCAGTTTTTTCTCGCTCGGTTTCCGGACCGGTCTGGTGGTGGCTTTCTCGATTCCGCTGGTGCTGGCCATGACCTTTGCCGGTATGCAGCTGTTTGATGTCGGACTGCATAAAATTTCCTTGGGGGCGCTGATTCTGGCCCTCGGTCTGCTAGTCGATGATGCCATTATCGCGATTGAAATGATGGCGATTAAAATGGAGCAGGGTTATAGCCGTTTACAGGCGGCCGGGCATGCCTGGCGCACCACGGCTTTTCCTATGCTGACCGGGACCCTGATTACCGCTGCCGGTTTTCTGCCGATCGCCACTGCAGCTTCGAGTACCGGGGAATATACCCGTTCGATTTTCCAGGTAGTGACCATTGCATTGCTGGTATCTTGGCTGGCCGCGGTACTGTTTGTGCCATATTTAGGCGATAAACTTCTACCGGATTTCAACAAAGATTTAATTCAAAAAGCGCCGTGGTACCAGCGTCTCTGGGCACGTCTGCGCAAACAGCCAGAACCTCAGCCGATTGTGCATCATGCCGGAGAACATTATGACCCTTATCAAACCCGGTTTTATCAGGGCTTTCGCCGTTGGGTCGATGCCTGTGTGACCTATCGTAAAACTGTCATTGCTGCCACGGTCGGAATTTTTATCCTGTCTATTTTAATGTTTAAGCTGGTGCCGCAGCAGTTTTTCCCGCCCTCGAACCGGGCTGAAATTCTGGTGGATCTCAAACTTGAAGAAGGTGCTTCACTGAAGGCCACTGAAGCTGCAGTAAAAAAAGTAGAAGCCTTTTTATCGAAACAAGAGGGCATTGATAACTATGTGGCTTATGTCGGGATGGGTTCTCCACGTTTCTATTTACCGCTCGATCAGCAGTTGCCGCAAACCAGTTTTGCCCAGTTTGTGGTGCTGGCATCCTCTTTAGAGGATCGAAATGAAATCCGTAAATCCTTAAGTGACCAGATTCGAAAGTTATTGCCAGAAGTGCGTACCAGGGTGTCCTTGCTGGAAAATGGCCCACCTGTGGGTTATCCACTACAATTCCGGGTGTCGGGTGAAGATCTAGGATTAGTCCGTGAATGGGCGCAGAAAGTTGCAGCCACCGTGGGAGACAATCCGAATACCACCAATGTGCATCTGGACTGGGGCGAGCCGAGTAAAGTCATCAAATTGCAGATTGATCAGGATCGTGCCCGTCAGCTTGGGGTGAGTAGCAGTGAACTGGCCAATGTACTCAACAGCTCGATTTTGGGGGCCGGCATTGACCAGTACCGTGAAAAACGTGAATTGATTGAAATCCGTTTACGTGGTGCTCAGGCTGAACGGGTGGAGGTAGCATCTTTAGCCAGTCTGGCTGTTCCGACTGCGACCGGTACATCAGTACCTTTGGCGCAGCTGGCCAAGATTGAATACAGCTTTGAAGAAGGTCTGATCTGGCATCGGAATCGTTTGCCGACCATTACTGTGCGTGCCGATATTCGTAGCAAGTTGCAGCCCGCTACTGTGGTCAATGAACTCAAAGAGCCACTGGAAAAAATCCGGGCAGAGCTGCCGAATGGCTATCTGCTGCAAGTGGGGGGTACAGTTGAAGAATCGGCTCGTGGACAGAACTCGGTGAATGCCGGCATGCCTTTATTCCTCGCAGTCGTCATGACCCTGCTGATGATTCAGCTCAAGAGCATCTCACGGGCCTTTATTGTGTTCCTGACCGCACCTTTAGGCATTATCGGAGTGGTGTTATTCCTGTTAATTTTCAATAAACCTTTCGGTTTTGTTGCGATGCTCGGAACGATTGCCTTATCCGGAATGATCATGCGCAACTCGCTGATTCTGATTGACCAGATCGAGCAGGATATTCAGGCCGGAGAGTCGCAGTGGGATGCCATCATCAATGCCACAGTACGCCGTTGTCGTCCGATCGTATTGACCGCACTGGCTGCAGTTCTGGCCATGATTCCCTTGTCCCGCAGTATTTTCTTCGGGCCAATGGCGGTGGCGATTATGGGTGGTTTGATTGTGGCGACATTATTGACCCTGTTTTTCCTGCCTGCACTATATGCACAGTGGTTTAAAGTGAAAAAAAGTTTAAATTCTGTTTAAATTTGTCATAATTTCAGGTGCGAAATTTGGAAATTTTCAATATAGTAGCACCTGAGATTTTTATAATTTAAAAAAATAAGTAATTGCTGCATTGGCCGAGCTGCCAATACGGTAACGAGGTTGAACCGAACATGACTCAAGATACATTAACCAAGATGCGACGTTCCGTAGCGATGGCTTATGTCTTCATGTTTTTGGCCTTATTTACCCTGTTTAGTGGACTATTGGCTTACTGGTTCGCACGTAAAGTCGCTCAAGTTGATTATGCCGAGGTCTGGTTACAGGCACAGGCGCTGTGGATCATGCGCAATATCGTGATTTATACCATTTTGGCGATCTTCGCTGCGCTGTGGTTTATTCCCCTGTTTTTCTTTGCCTGGGACAGCCAGCTCTGGGTTAAAGCCTGTGTAGTGACCGGGGTAATTTTCAGCTTTATTGCCTTTATTTTCCTGATCAATGCCTGGTTTAAAGGTATCTATAAATTCTCTCAAAATAAAGCTGTGTTCTAAAGCGTATAATTTTTTTCATATTTCCCCTTGTAAAACTCGGTTTGACCCCAATTTCAGACCTCAGTTGAATATTAAACAAAATTCCGTGAGGAGCATCGCCAGACATGGCTAAACGTGATTATTATGAGGTTTTGGGCGTCGCTAAAACCGCTAGTGATGATGAAATCAAAAAAGCCTACCGTAAGTTGGCGATGAAATATCATCCAGACCGTAACCCGGACAATGCTGAAGCTGAAGAGAAATTCAAAGAAGCAGCAGAAGCCTATGAAGTGCTCTCTGATGGTGAAAAGCGCAGCATGTACGACCGTATGGGCCATCAGGCCTTTGAAGGTGGTATGGGCGGCGGTGGCGGCTTCGGCGGTGGTTTCAGCGCAGAAGACATTTTTAGCCAGTTCGGTGATATTTTCGGTGGTGCTTTTGGTGGCGGCGGTGGTCGTGGCCAGCAACGCGCACGCCGTGGTTCTGACTTACGCTATGTGATGGAACTGACCCTGGAAGAAGCGGTCAAAGGCGTCAAGAAAACCATTACCTTTACTGCACCGGCACCGTGTGATGCCTGTGATGGTAAGGGTTCAAAAAATCCAAACGATGTAGAAACCTGCCGTACCTGTCATGGTGCTGGTCAAGTGCGCATGCAGCAAGGTTTCTTCTCCGTACAGCAAACTTGTAGTACCTGTCGTGGTCAGGGCAAGATCATCAAGAACCCATGTAATAAATGTCATGGTTCAGGTGTGTCGGATCGTCAGCAAACTCTGGAAGTCACTATTCCTGCGGGTGTGGACAATGGCGACCGCGTACGCTTGACCGGTAAGGGTGAAGCGATCCGTGATGGTCAGTCAGGTGACTTGTACGTAGAAGTGGTGGTGCGTGAGCATGAAATCTTCCAGCGTGATGGCGCTGACCTGTATATGGATGTGCCGGTATCAATTGCTGATGCAGCCTTAGGTAAGGAAGTTCAGATTCCTACGCTGGATGGCCGTGTTAGCCTGAAAATTCCTGAAGGTACGCAAACAGGTAAACTGTTCCGCTTACGTGGTAAGGGTGTTAAACCGGTACGTACCAGCATGCAAGGTGACTTGCTGTGCCGTATTGTGGTAGAAACTCCAGTCAACTTAAGTGCACGTCAACGTGAACTGTTAAAAGAACTGCAAGAAACCATGGATGGTGAAGATAGCAAATCATCACCAAAGAAAAAATCATTCTTTGATCGTTTGTTTGATTAATTGAGTGAAAGTAAAAAAGGACGCTGAGGCGTCCTTTTTTATTATGTAGATAAGATACTCTAGATTAGAAGATGCTATTTATTGTTTGATAAGTCTCGCTTAAACATAAAAACCGCCTAAAAAGCGGTTTCTATTTTTATATTTGACTATCTAAATAGAAAGTATGAGTCCAAATTTGGAGGGTGATAGATATTTTGTAAGTGAGAAAAAAGCATCATTCCCGAAATTAAAAAGGCCAATATTGTTATTACAGAGCTATATAATCGCATTCATTACTTATCAAATTTACCAGTACAGCAGATTACTCTTATTTTGTTATCATGACAATGAAAGCTTAATCTTATTGAAATAATTATAAATTTTACTTTTTAATAAATAAAATAAATATATATATAAGAAAACTTGATTAATTAAATTTTTCGTGTATAGTTAACTTAACTAGAAAAAAGTCTTGTTTCGGTAAATCTTCTTTAAGTATCGTAGTTTTAGTCATAATCCTTCGTTTTTTTTCAGATTTTAAGTCTCATTCTTTATTATTTCAAAGTTATAATCAGTCTATAAAATGACTAAAAAATTATTAAAAATTATTAGGATATATTATGTCAAACTCAAATGTTGTTAAAGGTACTGTAAAGTGGTTCAACGAAACTAAAGGTTTTGGTTTTATTCAACAAGAATCAGGTCCAGATGTTTTTGCTCATTTCAGTGAAATTGCGAGTTCAGGTTTTAAAACCTTGCTTGAAGGCCAGCTGGTTGAATTCAGTGTAGCTCAAGGTCAAAAAGGACCGAATGCTGTAAATATTGTTGCTATCTAAGCAAGAATAAACAGTAAAAAAAGCACTTAATAAGTGCTTTTTTTATCGTTCAAATTTAATTTTAAGTTATTTTCCAAATTGGAAAAATCTTTAGAAAAACAGGATTCAAGTTGTTAAAAATAAATGATTTAATTGCAAAATCTAAAAATGGTACTGAAATTATTGTTTCGTTAATTCCTCTCAATAAAATGCAAAATACACGTCAGGGTTTAAAAAGAATTGAAGTGGGTAAAAGAGTTCTTCTTTCATCTGGAGTTGAGGTAGATTTAAACTTAGATGGTCGTACATTCTATACTTCTATAAATCAATTATTTAAGCTAAATCATAAAGTTATTTAAAGATAAAATTCAGAAACATCAATTTTTAGTGGATATTTTGCCACTTTAACTATTATTAAAGGTATAGATATGCTTAAACAAAGTATTAGTGTAAAGGATCAGTTTGGGGCTCAACACGCTATTCAAGCAACAGTCGATCATCATTTTTCTAAAACACAATCTCATTCCAATATAAAACATATCACTGTAGATGGTGAAGATATTCGTCCCAGTTTTGAAATGTGCTTTCAAAGTACCTTAAGTGGAAAAATCTTCAAAATTGTATAGACCAGGCAAATTTTGCTTTAGGTATTATTATTTTTAATAAGTTCCCGAAGAGCTAGAGAATTAATTTGCTCAATCTAAGGACTGATTTTTGTATAAGGCAAAATTGAGTCCTTTTAGTCTCAATAAGACTTAAAATCCTATCTACTCATCAATTCAAAAGTAGATATTCATAATTAAAATTTAGTAAAAGTCTTGCATAAGAATCCCGTTAATCTAACTGAGATTTAAATCATCAAGATTTTGAGCTGACTTAATAATGGCGAGCCTGAACAGGAAAAACTGTATTGGCAAGTCGTCTGTTTAACTTCAAAAATCAGTAATCTCAGTAAATCATTTCAAAATCATAGCGATAAAATTATGAATAAGCTTATTCAAGTTATATGAGCAATTGCTAAAAACTATATGACGAGTCAAGTTGATGTATATCGTATAGCTTTGACGGAAGTGATAGCCTAACTTCTTAAGCTTGATTAAAACTCTTATCAATATCAGTGATTTCGCTCTTTGAGTATTTTCATTGATTTTTATGCAATGCATCTTAGTGTTATTCCGCAGTTTTGCTATAGTAAGAGCAATTTTGGATCAACATCAGGACTATGTTATGTCAGCTACACCACGCATTGGGATCTTAGGTGCAGGCGGTCGTATGGGGCGTATCCTTATTCAGGCTGTGCATGAAGCAGGTTATCAATTGGCGGCTGCAGTAGAACGCCCTGAAAGTACACTATTAGGTGCTGATGCTGGCGAACTTGCCGGAATTGGCGCAACAGGTGTTAAGGTCGTGGGTAGCCTTACCGATGTAGTCAAAGACTGTGATGTCGTGATCGATTTCACTGCGCCAGCAGCGACCGTCAATCATCTTAAAATCTGCCGTGAAGCAGGGGTCGCAATCGTGATTGGTACCACCGGTATGAATGACGAGCAAAAAGCCTATTTGGAGGAATCTGCCACGGAAACTCCTGTAGTTTATGCAGCGAATTATTCAGTGGGTGTGAACGTTTCAATCAAACTGCTTGAACTGGCCTCTAAAGTATTTGGCGATACGGTTGATATCGAAGTGATTGAAGCACATCACCGTCACAAAGTAGATGCGCCATCGGGTACAGCTTTGATGTGGGGTGAGGCGATTGTGGAAACTTTGGGCCGTGACCTGAAAGAAGATGCGGTATATTGCCGTGAAGGTCATACCGGTCCGCGTGAGCGTAAGAGCATTGGTTTCCAGACCATTCGCGGTGGCGATATTGTCGGTGAACATACCGCGATGTTTATTGCCGACGGGGAGCGGGTGGAAATTACCCATAAAGCCACCAATCGCATGAACTTTGCTTCTGGTGCGGTACGTGCTGCGGCTTGGGTCGTAGGCCGTGAAGCACGTAAATATGATATGAAAGACGTGCTTGGTTTTAACGATATTCAGGTTTAAAACCGAGTTAAAATCATTTATAAAAAAAGTATAAAATTAAAATAAGACGAATAAAAAATGCAAAAAATGATTTTTCTGTTCTGTGCAGTGGCGCTTGGCGCCATTGCGCAGGCCAAGCCTGTCGGGACGCCTAAACTCAGTATTCATAAAAATAATATCAAGGTCTGGACCTATCAGAATGAGCAAAACCCGGTCTTTCTGTATAAAGCTGAAACCACCTATACCGCCCCCATTGAAAATGCCGTGTCCCTGATTCTGAATGTCGAGCATGCAGTACAGTGGGTTCCCTATATGGGTAGCATCAAGGTCCTGTCCCGCGATGATAAAAAAGGTGACTTTACCCTGTATATGGTGCTGGATTTTCCATTTCCCTTAAAAGACCGTGACCTGATTGTACAGGGCAAGATGATCAAGGAAACCAATGGTCAGATCACCATCAAGAATAAAGCCATCCAAAGTGGCTATCCTTTAAACCCGGATTATGTGCGTTTAACTGATTATCAGGGCGACTGGACTTTTCAGAAACTGGCTAATAATAAGGTCAAGGTTTCAACCTATGGTTATGCCAATCCGGAAGGTTCCATTCCTTTGACCTTCGTAAATATGTTTGTGCAACAGCAGCCTTATCAGATGCTGCAGAAAATGAAGACCGAGCTGGCTAAGCCTGCCAGTATTGCGGTCTTGCCTGAAGCCCTGCAATAAAAAAGACCCAATCGCTGGGTCTTTTTAACACGTGAAAACAGACTGAATTTAAGCTGTAAAATCTGCTTTAAGTACAATCCGGTAACGGGCTTTGCCAGAATGCAGGTGTTCAATCGCCTGATTCAGCTGTGACATCTGGAAGACTTCAATTTGTGGTGCAATATTTTTACGTGCAGCAAATTGGAGTAACTGACGTAATGCCGCCGGCGAACCTGTCGGTGAACCGGTGACTGACTTGGCTCCGCCAATCAGCATGCCAGCCGGAATCTGCATCGGCTCAAGTGGTAAACCCAGCATATGTACAGTGCCGTTTGGTGCCAAAGTTGCCAGATAAGCCTGCCAGTTCAAGGTGACATTGACCGTACTGAGCAATAAATCAAACTTGCCACGCTGGGCTTTTAAGGCAGCCGAATCACGGCTATTGACCACATGGTCAGCGCCCATGGCTTTCAGCTCATCAGTTTTATCCAGATTTGAAGTGAAAGCGGTAATTTCACAGCCCCAGGCTTTCAGCAGCTTGATGGCCATATGTCCTAAACCGCCAATGCCAATTACGCCAACATGATGAATGGCCTGAATCTGATGTTTCAGGATCGGATCAAAGACGGTAATCCCGCCACAGAGCAGGGGACCCGCACTTTCAGGATCAAGATCTTCAGGTAAGGGAATGGCCCATTGCCAACCGGCGCGCACTTTGTCGGCAAAACCACCGGCATGTCCGACAATGGTAGCCACCTGACCGCCAGTACACAGCACCTGCTGGCCCGAAATACAAGGATCGCAATATTGGCAACTTTCCGCTGTCCAGCCGATACCCACCCGTTGCCCAACTTTCAGGCCTTTGGCTTCTGCACCCAGATGGGTAATGGTACCGATAATCTCATGTCCTGCTACAACCGGATACACTGAAGAACCCCAGTCATTATTGATCACTGAAATATCGGAATGACAGAGACCGCAGTATTCTACTTTGACTTCGACCTGATGCGGCTGCAATTCTCCGGCATCAAACTGATAAGGTTCAAGTTCCGCACCTGCGGACATAGCAGCATAAGCTTGAATAATATTATTCGACATGATTTTCAGCTCTTATTTAAATGCGAGGATATTGTTTTAAAGTCACAATGATTTTCATGGTCATCGACCATACCAACGGCCTGCATAAAGGCATAGCAAATGGTGGGGCCGACAAATTTAAAACCAGCCTGTTTTAATGCTTTAGACATTCTCTGGCTCTCAATGGTTTGAGCGGGTGCTTGCCGATAATCCACAACATCATTATTCAGTCGCGGTTGCTGGGCAAAAGACCAGAGCCAATCCACCAGATTAATCCCTTGCTGTTGCAGTTTCAGCCAAGCTTGGGCATTCTCCCGAATGGCATTGAGTTTGCCGCGATGCCGTATCAGGCTAGCATCTTCAAGTTTTATTTGGAGTTGTTGATCTGTAAGTGAGGCGATAGACTCAATCGAATATTGAAAAAAATGTTCACGATAAGCTTCACGTTTTCTGAGAACGGTAATCCAGGCCAGACCGGCCTGCTGTCCTTCCAGACACAGCATTTCAAACAGGCGATTTTCATCCAGCAGGGCCTGTCCCCATTCCTGGTCATGGTAGGTGATATACAGCGGATCATCGGAGCACCAGCCACAGCGTTGCACAGTCATGTGATGCTCCTTGTTTTGATGCTTTTATAATTTAAACACAGTCCATTGATCCTGCTGATTGTCCCAATACGACAGTTCAGCCTGATCCAGATCGCTAAATTGAATCCACATATCTTTACCGGCCTTGTCAGCATAACCGGTACTGATCAGAAGCGCTTCCTCGGTAATTTCCATCACCCAGCCCTGGTAAGTTTGACCATTCAATACAATTTTTTGTTGATTGCCTGATTCAGCAAATTCTACCAGACGATTGATCAACGCTTCTGACATGTAAATATCCTAAAATTAACGTAAATAGGGATAAGGGTTGACCACACCGCGGCCCTTGCCCTGTAAATAGATTCCATAATGCAGATGAGGAGCAGTATGCCGGGCATTACCGCTATTGCCGACATAACCGATCAGCTGGCCTTTTTTGACATAGTCGCCGACTTTTAAGCCACGTTTATGTCCATCCAGATGCGCATAATAATGCCAGGAGCCGCCTGGACCCAAAATCCAGACTACTTTACCACCCAAATTGTTGTTACGTAAATCTGCAATCAGACCCTCAGTCGCGCTAAAGACTTTGGTTCCACGTGGAGCCATGATATCAATACCTTCATGTAGGCGTCCGCGACTGCGCGAAGCACCCCAGGTATCTGTTAACTCACGTGCTTGTATGCGTGCCACCGGGATTGGCAGAGAGGACGGTACTCGCATACTTTTCAGTTTTTGCACGAGGATAGGGTTGAGCTGTACAGCAGGGGATTTTTTTGGTGTACTGCTACAGGCAGCCAGCAGCACAGCAATCAAAGCAATCCACGTCAAAGCAAGGTATTGGCGCACTTTATTCATCCTTAAATATTGGCAATGCTCATGTTGAGCTGAGCGATATTTTGCTTTGTTCAGACTATGTCACAGATTGACGCTAGTGATCAATTTTTTCATGGCAGTCGGAATGCCGGCCTCAGTTGCTGTTTGCGGACTCATCCAGCAGCCTTGCAGTTCAATCGCCAGATGTTCCTGCTGATCCTGATCTACTGCAAAAACAATTGCTTCAAGTTGCCAGGTAAAATGAGTAAAACTGTGGCTAATCTGGGTCTTTTTGATGATATTTTTAAGGCCAAGTTGCTGGCATTGCTGTTCCCATTCATGTGCATTTTCAATAATTGGCAGACACCAGAGACCGCCCCAAAGACCGCTATTGGGACGTTGCTGCCAAAGCCAGTCTGTACCGGACTGGATTAGCAGGACCTGAGCAGAGCGTACAGGAACTGGTTTTTTGGCCTTTTTGAAAGGCAATTCATTTTCCAGTCCTTGCTGATGTGCCTTGCAATGCTGCTGCATTGGACAATACAGACACAAAGGCTTTTTCGGGGTACATACGGTCGCGCCCAGATCCATAATTGCCTGGGTATAGTCATGATTGCGTTCGATAGGACAGAGTTGTTCTGCCAGTTGCCATAAGGCACGCTCATGCACCGGTTTGGACAGATCATCTTCAATGGCAAAGAAACGTGACAATACCCGTTTGACATTGCCATCCATGATTACGCCATATTGACGTAAACCGAGTGACATCAAGGCGCCAGCGGTTGAACGGCCAATGCCGGGCAAGGCCATCCATTCTTCCAGAGTATGAGGGAACTGCTGCTGTGCTGTCACGATGCCGGCAGCTTTATGCAGATTGCGGGCGCGGGCATAATAGCCGAGACCTGCCCAGTAGGGTGCGACCTCATCCCATGAGGCATAACCTAAGTCCTGAACAGTCGGAAAACGCTGGATAAATCGTTCAAAATATTGCAGTACAGTTTTGACCTGGGTTTGCTGCAACATGATTTCAGAGACCCAGACTTTATACGGATCATCTGTCACCTGCCAGGGCAAGTCATGACGACCATGCACATCAAACCATTCCAACAGGGCATCTGAAAATACGAACATGAATACCTAGCAACCGAATAAGCAGCAGCTAGTATAGCGGAATCAGCAGGGTGGGAATGTGAAAAGTAGGATAAAAATGGCTGCTCATTTGTTTGGGCAGAAGAGTGATTTCAAAAAAATAAACGCTCCGTAGAGCATTTATTTTTGATAAAGAATCCGGTTAATCGTTAATTCCCCAGCGCTCATCCAGCTTCAAGGTCTTGCCTGCATAACGCGGAATAATATGAATATGCAGATGTTCTACCTTTTCCTGAAATACTTCACCATCAATAAAGCCGACATGAAAACCGGCAGGCTGGTAGCGTAATTGCAGTTCATTGCGTGCCTGTTCCAATAAAGACATCAAACTTTTACGTTCTTTGTCAGTCACTTCAAAAAATGAGGCCACATGCCGCAATGGAATGATCACACAATGACCTTCGGACAATGAATTTGGTTCAGGCAACACCACACCATAATCATTTTTGGCAATGACATCATATTCGTCAAAATTGCAGTAGGGGCAGTTGGTTTCAGCCATCATACACATTCTCCTCTGGTAGGATTTATCTTCTTTTCTTCATGAAGTATCTAAAATATTCAGCCTGTGAACAAGCCGGATAGTTGTTTCTATTTATGCCAAATGGCAGTCTAGCAAGGCATACATTGCTGCCAGACCTTTTTGTTCCGCTTCTGCATTGTAACCAAGATCCACACCATTGGATTTGGCCCGTTCATCCGCAAGCGGGTTGCTAAAGCCATGTTTGGCATTTTCAAAAACAATCACTTCATGCTCGACTTTGGCTGCATGCATTTCCTCACGGAAACCGGCCACATCATCCAGGGTCACCATGCTGTCCAGTTCACCATGTAGCACCAGGATTTCCGCCTGTACCTGACCTTCCTGAGCCGGTGCTTTCGGAGACAGGTTGGCATGGAAAGTGGCCACCGCTTTTAAAGGTGCATTGGCACGTGCCAGATCCAGTACGACTTTGCCGCCATAGCAGAAACCAATCGCTGCAAGTTTCTCTGCATTGACTTCATCCTGGGCTGCCAAAGCATTCAAGGCTGCTGTTGCACGATTCACGATAGTGTCAGGATCTTCAAAAGTCTGCATCATCCACTGATAGGCCCGATCAGAGTTGGTAGTGACTTTTTTGTCACCATACATGTCGATGGCCAAGGCCGCATAGCCATGTGCTGCAAGTTCACGGGCACGCTGTTCAGTATATTCATTTCGACCCCACCATTCTGGTGCGACCAGTACACCGGCAACAGGAGGATCTGTTTCTGGTGCAGCAAAATAACCAATTAATGGACTGCCATCCTGCGCAGTGTAATGAATTTCGCGAGTCTTGATTGCTGCCATGCTGACGTCCTCTATTGTTGTTGAATTGCTTGATTAAAACATAACATAGCAAAACTGATCGGAATGTGACATGAAAACCTGCGATTTAAGGATACTTAAGCCCATAAAAAAAGAGAGGCCAATATAGAACCTCTCCGATTTTAGATCGGGAAAAATAGGACTTATTATTTAATAATTTCCAGTAATTCCACATCAAAAATTAAAGTACTGTTCGGTTCAATTACATCCCCTGAACCAATCTGTCCATAGGCCAGTTCGGCCGGAATGAAGAAACGATATTTGGCACCTTCTTTCATCAGCTGTAAACCTTCGGTCCAGCCGGTAATGACTTGGGTGGTACGAAATACCACGGGTTGATTACGGGCAATCGAGCTGTCAAAAACCGTACCATCGATCAAACGGCCTTCATAATGTACGCGGACATTACTGTTTGCGCTCGGCGATTTACCTTTTCCTTCCTGAAGAATCTGATATTGCAAACCTGATTTTGTGGTTTTTATCCCCGGTTTTTTTGCATTTTCAGCCAGGAAAGCCTGACCAATTTTGGCATTTTCATCAGCCTGCTTTTTCAGGGTAATCAGCTCTTTGGCTTCAGCCTGACGCTTAAATTGGGTCAAGACTCGCGCCATGTCTTCCTCACTTAAAGTCGCCTGTTTCCCAGCGGCTGCCGCTTTTAAACCGGCACTGAAGGCATCCAGATCAATGCCTTGTAAGGAATCGGCATTGCTTTTTCCCATCAGATAACCAAAGCTGTAGCCGACCTGTTCAGCCTCAGGGCTTTTATTGGTGACTTCTTTGGCAAAAAGACTGCCAGAACTCAGCAGTAAAACTATCAAACTTATTTGTATTTTCATGATTCATTCTCAAAATAAAGGAGAGCGCGTTGCTCTCCTTTTCGTGGATTATTTTACTTCGATGAGTTCCACATCAAAAATCAAAGTACTGTGTGGAGGAATCGTACCTGGCACGCCCTGTTCACCATAACCGAGTTTAGATGGGATATACAGAGTGGCTTTACCACCTTCTTTCATCAGTTGCAGACCTTCGGTCCAGCCTGGAATGACCTGATTGAGTGGGAACTCAATCGGCTCGCCACGTTCAACCGAACTGTCAAACACGGTACCATCAACCAGTTTTCCAGTGTAATGTACTTTTACAATTGAAGTTGCTGCAGGCTGCTTGCCCGTACCTTCTTTGGTCACTAAATATTGCAAACCAGATGCCATAGTTTTTACCCCAGCTTTTTTGGCATTTTCGGTCAGGAAAGTATCACTTGATGCTTGAGCCTGTTTGGCACTATCCACTTGCTTTTGCTGCATTTCTTTTTGGAACTGCTCATAAGCTGCTTGTAATTCTTCTTCAGTATAAGCAGGAGCAGTACGGGCATGACCTTCGCGAACGCCTGTTACAAAGCTGTTAATATCCAGCTCAGGTGGAGTTTGATGAGCGACTTCATAACCGAGTGCATAGCTAATTTTAGAAACAGCAGAGGCATCTTTAGATGCTTTTGTGGTTTGAGCAGCTGGGTTTTGAGTTGCATAGTAAACAGGTACTAGCGCGGCACCGCCTAAAAGAACAGCGACAGCAATCGGTAAGGCCTTACTCATGTATTATTCCAATCTAATGTTATCGTTGAGGTTCATTCCATCTTAGCAGAAAATTTTGAGAAATCTTGCAGAATGGGTGGTTTTTTAGCAAGCGAACATCGCTGTTTTGTTGAAGTTTAAAGATGTAAAAAAACCAGCAATCGCTGGTTTTTTATTTTTCAGATTTTAATCATTGTTCGAGAATGTCTAGGAGTAATGATGGCCCCCAACTGAAAGTGTCTTTTGCAAAGGATTTAGTAGAAAAATAAGCCTTTTTCTAAAGGAAATTCAATCCCAATCGATGCACCGCCATCATTACCATGTAGGTCTGAATCACTGATCCAGCCATTTAATTTGAGGAGAATATCGGCGCGTAAATAATGGGTCCAGCTCACATCAACAGCTTTTAATTCATCCTGCGCTGGAAAAGCTAAATTAGTAGTTCGGTTGGACTCATTCAACTTGGCAAATAGCACTCGAGCATTAACACGATTGAGGCGATCGAAACGAATATCACCGCCTACTGAAATCATTTGACCATCACCACCCATCGCATGTGCCAAGGGGTAACCATGCTGATAAAAACCATCGGTATAAACATGGTGGTTGTATGAAATACCATCAGCACTACCATTACTACGGGTATCTGTCCATTCGGTATACAGCTGGAAAGGCATATTATTATAGCTAGCAGAATAATCGACTCCAGCCAGATACATTTTTTTGGCTGGTAAGCCGCCCGCTTCATCTTCACCAACATATTGTGCATACATCCCCATTGGGACTTGCAACAGTGGTTGTAGATTTAAGCGCGCATCAAAACCTGCAATTTGGTTAGACTTATCATCATCACTATTATCAAAGTTATCATTGCCTTTTATAGCATTCCAGAGTGTAGACAGACTTTCTGAACGGTCACCACCACCCCATTGCATAGCACGCGATGCACCCAGCTCCAAATAGGGTAAAGGTTGTGCGGTGACACGTAAGCCAATCAGTTTGGCATCAGGTACAGCATCGTAGTCATCCAGTTGTCCGACAAAAGCTTGATATTGCCAAGGCCCAATCCAAGATAGCCATTTGTTTGCAAAAGCATTCTGTTGGGCACGCTGCATGGTCACACCATACACAGGACGACTGGCATCACCCCGAATTAAGCTGCCATCATGACCGGGTCCCCAGTAGGTCGGAATTTGTCCAGCAATCAGCCATTGATTCCATAATTTACCTGCAAGGTAAGACCCTTCAATATTCACATCTTGATCATTATCAATCTGGGGATCTTTTTCTGCATTGATACGAAGTCTGGCATCCCAATTCTGATTGCCTGTATTCAACTCTACACCCGCCTGGTATTGCGCTTTTTGCTGATCGCCAAAGGCTTGAGGAATATTTTTTTGATCTGTCTCTGCAAATAGTGATGCTTTAAGTAACTGGTTGTTGGTATTCAAATGAGCCATGACTGAATCAATGACTCTTTGCTGATTATTATTGCTGACTTGGGCCTGAGAAAGGGCGCGTTGGATTTCATCACCACTCATTGGCCAGGTCGAAGTGCTAACTTGAATCACACCTTGCTGATTTAACCAGTTTAAATCGGTGCGCAGGTTTTGGTCATTTAAAACGATGCCTTGAGCAAAGGTTAGTGAGGAGCTTAATGCCAAGCTGGCGAGCAGTGTTTTAGGTAACATTTTTGTATATTCTCAGGAGTTTTAAACTGTAACCAAGATAGGGTTTTTAGTTGATTTTTTCAACAATGAACATTTGGAATAAATGTGATAGAGAGAACTATCACACCCTGCCTCTAGCAAGGTGTGATATCAAAGTTTACAATGAATTAGTCATTGTCTTTATTTGCGGTATAAGCATAGGCATAATTATAACCATAGCTACCTGCTGCCCCTTGTTGTACATCATTTAGAATCACGCCATTGACTTTGACATTGGCCTGTTCAAAACGATTAACAGTAATTTCAAGTTCTTTAATTTGCGTTTTAGCATGACGGGCAATCAATAAATTCACGCCTGCATATTGCGCAATAATGATGCCATCGGTCACCGCAAGCACAGGTGGCGTATCAATCAGTACATGATCGAAATGAGCAGATGCCTGATCTAGGAAAGTTTTGAATTGATCTGTACTTAATAGTTCAGACGGGTTAACCGGACTCTTACCACGTGTCACAAAAAACAGGTTATCTACAGTTGAATTTTGCACCACCTCTTCATAGCTATTTTGGTGATTCAATAATTCTGCTAAACCTGGTTGCACTTCGGCATTAAAGTACTTATGTAAATAGCCACGACGTAGATCACCATCAATGACCAGAACCCGTTTTCCCCCTTGCGCTAAAATAGTAGCAAGGTTAGTGGTAATGAATGATTTTCCAATTTCAGGTGCAGGACCAGAAATTGCAATCACATTATTGGTCGCATTCATTAAGGCAAAATGAATTGCTGTTCGCATGCTACGGAGGCTTTCAATCGCGATATCACTGCTATCTTTAACCGCAAGAATAGGAATATTTTTTTTCTTCTTCAATAGGTTAATACGATTTTCTTGAATAACAGAGCGCGGTACAGTGGCATAGACTGGCAGATCAAGCTCATTTTCAATTTGCGCTGCGTCTTTAATACCTGAACGCATCATATTTCGTAATAGTGCAATCAATACTCCAATAAAACCACCGATAAAAATTGATAAAATTATTATAATTAATGACTTGGGTTTAATTGGCTTAACGGGTTCAACAGCTTGGTCAATAACTCTGACATTACCAATTTCACCAGCCTCTGCAATTTTCAATTGCTGATAGCTATTTAAGAGTGCGGTATACAGTTCAGTATTTACTTTTACATCTCGATATAGCTGTAAATATAATCGTTGTGTTTCTGGTAAACGCTTAATAGACTGTGTCATTTCTGATGTTTTCTGACTAATTTCAGCAAGTTGAGCATTAATGGCTGACATTAGAGGGTGATCAGGGGTATATTTTGAAGAAAGTTCCGCTTGCTGTTGTTGTAATTGGATTTTCATCTTTTCCAGTTCAACATTTTGCTTTAACATTAACTCGGCTTCTTGAGTCACATCGATAGTATTGTATTGCTCACGGAAACGGTTGAACTTGATTTCTGATTCCTCAAGTTGCTGTTTAAGTTCCGGCAGCTGTTTGTCTAGAAAATTTAAAGTTTGTTTAGATTCTAAAGACTTGCGTTGAATATTTTGTATTTGATAGACGGATAAAATATTATTCAGAACTTGAGTAATATGTTCCTTATCATTGCCATTATAATTTAGACCAATAACACCGGAGTTTTTCCCTCTCTCTGCTACACCATAGTCATTTTTTAAGAACTGCATTGCTGTAGGTAGTGCAAGTTTAGTAATAGTAAATGTTTCTTTAAACGGAGATTTACTAAATATTACAATTTCCCAAAGTCCCTTAGAGTCTATGGTTTGATTGCTGGAATTCAATTGACCGTTAAATATCACTTCATCTTTATAAGAGAAAGTAAACTGGTTGTTATCCGTGAATTTTAACTCTAATTTTTTATCTAGATAGTAATTTGGAATTTTTAATGTTTTGATTAAGAAGGCTTGATTTTCTTTTTGGAAAACCACCATATCTTTTTTATACAGAACTTCAGCTTTGTCATTTTTAATCAGACGATTAAATAAAGTATTACTATTATCTTTAATTTGGATATCAAGGTGCAAATTTTGAATAGTTTGTCCCAAAATCATGCGTGAGTTTAATATTTCAATCTCAGCATCTGCGGGAGATTTTCCGCCCATTCCCCCTGGAATAGCATCACTCAACCCACCCAAGAGGGCAGCAGCTCCAGCGCCTTTATTATCCTCTACCAGAACCATTGCATCGGCAGAATAAATTGAGGGAGTAACACGTAAATAAAGTAATGCGAAGGTTAAGCTCAGTATGATACAAAGCGCGATCACTTTCCATTGTGCAATTAACGAAAAAAATAATTCTTTTAAGTCAATGGTATTGTCATTAGTACTTGAATTTTGATTCATGGATAAACTACTAGATAAAATTAAATATGTGATTGCCAATCCGAAACATAAGATTCGATGTTATTACATGTTTCTTCAAAAAATGCTTGATCGAGCTTATAAGGATCAGGAACATTTTGATCTTGCCAATGTCCTAAACGAAATACTTTACCTTTAGCAAATGGCCAAGTCTTTTCTATATGTTTTTGTTGATTTGAACTCATCACTAAAATTAAATCTGCAGTTTTGATTAAGTTGGCATCAATTTGTTTTGCGACATGTGAGCTCATATCAATTGATTTTCTTGCCATACTTGCAATGGCCTTATCATCAGCACTATGGCCTACCATGGCAGAAAGACCAGCAGATTCAATATGTAAGTTAGGATGACTTTTCTTGAGAAAAAACTCACCCATTGGACTACGACAAATATTTCCCACACAGACGACTAAAATATTCCGAATTTGCATATTTTATTTACCCAGTTGGTCAAAGCTATAGAGTGCACTAGAGAACGGAATAATCTGGTTAACAATACGTTGCCAGCGCGTTAATCCAGTCGCATCAATATAAACGATGTCATTTTTTTTCATTTCGAATTGATTGGCTAAGCCCAAATTACCAAAACTGCTTAAATTCAAGTGATACACAGTGGACTGCTTGGTGGCTAAATCGGTGCGCATTACATAGATTTTAGCCGCACTTGCGGAATAAGGATTAATCCCTTCACTTTCACCCAAAACATCACTTAAGGTCATACCTTGTTCACGTAAAGCCAGGGCTTGGCTTTTACTTGACTCACCCATAACATAAAGTTTTTGATTCTGTTTGGTATTCACAAAAATAGTATCATTCGGTTGAATCAGTAAATGATGTAAAGATAGGCCTTGTTTCTCTAGTTGTAGTACATTGAGGTCAAAAGTTTGACCCTCCCGAATCAATTGAATATTGGTATTGTCACCCGTTTCAGTATTAATACCACCTGCCTGTCCGAGTGCTGTATAGATACTAATAGGTTGATCATTAAGGGTATATTGACCACTACGCATAACTTGTCCATTGACAAAATAGCGACGACCCTCATAAGACAATACTCGAACCACCACATCAGGATGTTTCAAATAGCGCGCAAATTGACTACGTAAAAAACGATTGGTTTCAGCCAGTGTTTTCCCGGCTACCCGTACCTGCCCCACTAAAGGTAATTGTATATTGCCACTAGAGTCTATGGGATAACCTGCAGCTTTTACATTTGAAATATCCTGAATAGGAGGGGTGATTTCTGGGTAGGCCCAAAGTTGAATTGAGAGAACATCACCAGCAGCTAAACGGTAAATGTGCTGCTTATTATTAAATAAATGATAAATAGAATTTGAATTCTGAATATGATTGAACAAGTGACTAGGTAAATTATTCTGGGTTAGCTGAACGACGGTGAGTTGAGCCCCTTGGTCTGTTTGGTAAGCACCTTGTGCAGGGAGGTCATAGGTTTGTAAACCAGAGGTAACAGCACAGCCTGTAGTTGAGATGCCACATACCAATAAAAAAGCCATTTGAAAGTGTCGCACAAGTTTTCCTACATGTTAATTTGTTAAATTCATTTTAGATTGAAGCTATTCTACCCAACTTATGAGGTGAATATATAACAATTTGTGACTTTGTTGCTAATTCTCATAGGTAGTGAAGGAGTAAGCATCCGCTGAACCCCATAGCCATTTTTTAATTTTGATCGGGTTTCCAGCGGTGTTGCAGTATCCTTCTATTTGGGTCGCTTTATGCGTCGGCAGCCTTTTCAGCACATCACTTAAATAAGCATGGACTGTTCTCAGTATCCTAGACATGAGACAGCCTCATTTTGAAGCTGCCTCAAAGGCTTCTGGACTCATCCCGTCGAGATGCAAATGACGCCTTATTCGATTGTAAAACATCTCGATATAATCAAACACATCTGCACGGGCCATTTCTCGTGTTTTATAGATTCGCTTTTTAATTCTTTCCCTTCTTCAAGCTGCTAAAAAAGGATTCAGCAACAGCATTATCCCAACAGTTGCCCCTCCGGCTCATACTTGGAACCAAGTTATGCTTCTGACAGAATTTCTGCCAGTCTCCACTGTTGTATTGTGAACCTTAGTCTGAGTGTATGATCACTGGATCACTGGATCACTGGATCACTGGATCACTGGATCACTGGATCACTGGATCACTGGATCACTGGATCACTGGATCACTGGATCACTGGCTCTGCGTCGCCATACCTCCATAAGAAGTGCATCCAAAACAATATCCTTGGCAAGCGTAGGTTTCATTGACCAACCGATGACTTTCCTTGAATATAAATCAAGAACTACAGCCAGATATAACCAGCCTTGCCAAGTACGGATGTAGGTAATATCAGTCACCTGAGAAACACTGTTTCGTAAAGTATCAGATGTGTTTACAATAAACTCTCGATTTAAGTGATTGGGTGGCACAATATGACGACGACCACGACCATAGCTTTTATGCTTCTTATATCCTCGAACAGCGGCAATACCATTGTTCTTCATGATCTTCAGCACACGATTAGACCCGCAGCTTTCACCCAATTCTTTTAGATCCAGCGTAATGCGACGATAACCATAGATGCCATAACTGGCCTCATAAGAAGAACGGATGAGCTGTAATAACCGCTTATCTTCAATAGTCCTGCCTGATTCGAGTCCATGTAACCAGGCATAGTAACCAGCACGAGCGATCTTAAGGACCCGACACATCGTTTTAATCTTAAATTGATGGCTGTATTCCAGGATAAACTGATACTTCACTCGGGCAGGCTTGCAAAGTACCTTGCGGCCTTTTTTAAGATATCCCGTTCCTCTTCAGTCTGTTTAAGCTGACTTTTAAGACGTAGGATTTCTTTCTTTGCTTCGAGTAGTTCATGTTCATCAGAGTTGTTACGTAAAGGCTGTACCGCCTTTAGCCATTTATAAATGCTGTGCTGTGATACACCTAAACGCTCTGCTACATTAGTGACAGAATATCCATGTTCAGTAATCCATTTAACAGCTTCATCTTTAAATTCTGGGGTATATCTTTGCCCACTCATCAGGTTCTCTCCTATGCAAAAAGAATAGACGAAATTTGTCTAGGATACTGGGAGCAGTCCAAAAAGACGGTATGTGTGTTCAGAATTTTGGTGGTTATTCACTTTCTTAAATAAAAGTATAATAAAATACTCAGTAAAGTGATTCCATTTATCACTTTAGTTTATATTGTTAGATTCATCAAAATTCAAGGTTTAGATTGATGCTAAAGCTCTCGGAAGTGAAAGTTGCCATTATTGGATTAGGCTATGTCGGTCTACCGCTAGCTGTTGAATTTGGTAAAAAAGTTCCGGTTGTGGGCTTTGATATTTATCAAAAACGTATTGATGAACTCAAATCTGGTAAAGACCATACATTGGAAGTCTCTCTTGAAGAACTCGCTCTATCGACACAGCTGGATTACAGCTCAAATTTAGAAGATTTAAAAGATTGTAATTTCTTTATTGTGACTGTGCCAACACCAATTGATAAATTTAAACAACCTGATTTAATGCCACTAGTAAAAGCATCTCAAAGTATTGGTAATGTATTGAAAAAAGGTGATATCGTAGTTTACGAATCAACTGTTTACCCAGGTGCAACAGAAGAAGTCTGTATCCCTGTGCTTGAGCAGGTGTCAGGTTTGACATTTAACCAAGACTTCTTTGCAGGTTATAGCCCTGAGCGGATTAACCCAGGTGATAAACTTCACCGTGTGACCAATATTCTTAAAATTACTTCAGGCTCCACTCCAGAAGTTGCTGATTTTGTCGATGAAGTCTATAACTTGATCATTGAAGCAGGCACACATAAGGCACCAACCATTAAAGTCGCTGAAGCGGCAAAAGTGATTGAAAACACCCAGCGTGACGTTAACATTGCCCTGATCAATGAACTGGCTGTGATCTTTAATAAAATGGAGATCGACACCGAAGCAGTACTTCAAGCGGCAGGGACGAAATGGAACTTCTTGCCATTCCGTCCTGGTCTTGTGGGGGGACACTGTATTGGCGTCGATCCATACTACCTAACCCATAAAGCGCAGTCGATTGGTTATCATCCTGAAATTATTTTGGCGGGTCGTCGTCTTAATGATGGTATGGGGGCTTATGTGATGACTCAGCTTGTTAAAGCCATGATCAAGAAAAAGATTCAGGTTGAAGGTGCTAAAGTTTTAGTCCTTGGTTTAAGTTTTAAAGAAAACTGCCCGGATATTCGTAATACCAAAATCATTGATATTGTTCATGAGCTTCAGGATTATCATATTCAAGCTGATGTCTATGACCCATGGGTGAATGTATCAGATGCGGAGCATGAATATGGGATTACCCCTGTCGAGGCACTGGAAAATGGTCAATACGATGCTGTGATTTTGGCGGTTGCACATGAGCAATTTAAAGAGATGGGTGCAGAAGCTATCCGTGCACTGGGTAAAGCCAATCACGTATTATATGACTTGAAATATGTATTGAGTCGGTCTGAATCTGACCTTCGTTTATAATAGGACATACCCCATGCATCAATATCAACAGGTATGTGAGCAACTGCAAGCTCAGCCGAAAACCTGGCTCGTGACAGGTGTTGCTGGTTTTATCGGATCCAATCTTCTAGAAACTTTACTGAAGCTTGATCAAACTGTGGTGGGTTTAGATAACTTCGCTACTGGTCATCAGCATAACCTAGATGAAGTAAAAAGCTTGGTGTCTGCTGAACAATGGTCGAAATTCCGCTTTATTGAAGGTGATATTCGTCAGTTTGCAGATTGCCAAAAAGCCTGTACAGGTGTGGATTATTTACTGCATCAAGCCGCACTCGGTTCAGTACCGCGCTCGATTGCCGACCCCATCACCACCAATGACACCAATATCAGCGGTTTTTTAAATATGCTGACTGCGGCACGTGATGCAGGTGTTGCCAGCTTTACCTATGCGGCCAGCAGTTCGACCTATGGTGATCATCCTGCATTGCCAAAAATCGAAGAGAATATTGGCAATCCATTGTCTCCCTATGCTGTGACTAAGTATGTCAATGAGTTATATGCCGATGTGTTTGCACGTAGCTACGGTTTTAAGGCGATTGGTCTGCGTTACTTTAATGTCTTTGGCAAACGCCAAGATCCAAATGGTGCTTATGCAGCGGTGATTCCAAAATGGACGGCTTCCATGATTGCTGGCGAAGATGTTTTCATCAATGGTGATGGTGAAACCAGTCGTGATTTTTGCTTTATCGATAATACCGTGCAAGCCAATATTTTGGCGGCAACGGCATCGGACGAGGCTAAAAATCAGGTCTATAACGTCGCAGTCGGTGACCGTACCACATTGAATGACTTATATCGTGCCATTCAATCTGCGCTTGCGGAAAATGATGTGCAGTTTGAGCGTGATCCTGTGTACCGTGATTTCCGTGCAGGGGATGTGCGTCATTCACAAGCCAGTATTGCTAAAATTCAGCAACACTTAGGTTATGCACCTAAGTTTGAAATTGCCGAAGGCATTCAACTGGCGATGCGTTGGTATGTGAACAACTTAGAATGATCTTAAACAGATGATTGCGAAACTCTTCGCAAAGTATCAGTCGATTGGGCTGATCACATTAAGTTTACTGGCAGGTGCGATAATGACATTTATCGCACTTCCTGTTTTAACACGCCTGTATTCTGTTGCGGACTTTGGTGCGTATGGCATTGCCTTGGCGCTTGTCAGTGTTTTATCTACTATTGCCAATTTACGCCTAGATCAAGCTTTATTGGTCGCTGAGGAACAGGATAAAAAAAGCCTGATTTTTGAAGGGTCGGTGTTCTCAACTGTTATTGCTGTTGTTAGTGGCATCGTTATCAGCTTTATTTTAAATATTGAAATGGCAGGTGCAGTGGCGACAGGCATACTTGCAAATACGCTGATTCAAAGTCTGTATAATTATCACTTTTCAGCACATCAAGAATATTTCTGCGCAGGCTTAAATATTTTTAGAAGTGCAATCGTCGTGGCGGTTCAACTCTCTTTACCACTAGTGATGCAAATTAGTTTGGTCAATAGCTACAACGTCAGCTCCATTATCATGATTGTGGCGGTGCTGATCTATTTACTGAAACATCAATTGTATCAAGTGAGTTGGCAGGTATTTAAACATTACAAAGATTTTATTTATGCCAATACACCACATGCGTTGCTGAATAGTTTTTCGCATAACTTGCCCTACTATGTTGTGTCGCATTTTGTCGGTGTACAGGCGATGGGTTTCTATGCCATTGTCGAACGGACTTTGCGTGTACCGATCAATCTGATTTCGCAAACCTTGCGTCAGTTCTTTATTCGCAAATTTAAAAACACCGAATCCAATCAAAATGTCTTAAAGGCGAGTGTACTGCTTAGTCTGGTTTCACTACCTTTATTTGCCATTTTCTTCATTCTGCCTGAATCTTTATATTTATGGGTTTTTGGCAGTGAATGGGTGGGTATTTCGAGCTATTTCCAAATTTTAGCTTTGGGCTATTGGGCGATTTTCTGTAATCCACCAAGCTCGGCTTTTCTGATTGCTAAGCGCAACAGCCAAGTGTTATTTAAGTTGCAAATCGTAGAACTCATCATTAAGTTCGCTTTATTTGCAGGCTTCTATGCTGTCTTTGCTGATAAAGTGTATATGTTACTTGCGGTGCCTGTGGCATTAATTTTCTATAACTTTGCCATTTTATATGTAGTGTGGAGAAAAAAAACTGATGTTTTTTAAAATCTTAAAATACATGAATTGGTTTGCTTCACAGTGCCGTAAAGTGATGTACAACATGGCCTTTGGCACTAAGTTTCGCTATTTCGGCAAAGGTTGTACCGTCGATATTCGTGGAAAAATGCAGATTGGCAACAATGTCTATATTGGTGATCATGTCAGCTTAATTGTTGAAAATGGTGCGGTGCTTGAGATTGCCGACAACAGTTTTATTGGTGAAAACTGCTATATCAAATGCTTCGGTGGTAAGGTTTCAATTGGTAAAGATGTCAGCATTAATTCCAAGTCGTATATCAATGGTTGTGGAGGTGTGACCATTGGTGATAACACCCGTATTGGCACGCAAAGCATTATTATTGCGAGCAATCATAAATTTGGTGAGCCTGATCTGTTGGTGAAAGATGCGATTACCAAGCAGGGCGTGAGTTTAGGAAAAAATATTTGGCTTGGTGCACGAGTTACGGTACTTGATGGTGTAACTATTGCCGATGATAGCGTGATTGGTGCTTGTAGTTTGGTGTCTAAACCTTTGCCTGAATCAGGGGTGTATGTCGGTATTCCAGCCAAAAAAATCAAATCTGTGTAAAGTGCTATGCATATCGTAAAACATATTTTCAGCGTAAAATATTCAGCTTAATTTTCTCCCTTTTGATTTTCTGATCCTGACATAGGTCATGCGTATGGCATTTATGGTTTCTGCTTTTCGACAGCTGTTTGATCTTGCTTATTTTATGGCAAAGGGCAGTGTGGCATATGCACGTAAAAAGGGGGTGAAAATTGGTGAAAACTGCCGAATTTATATTAAAAATTGGGGCTCAGAACCGTTTTTAGTCTCAATTGGTGATCATGTCACGGTGACTTCAGGCGTGAAATTTATTACCCATGATGGCAGTACCTGTTTAGTCAAAGATGAGCAAGGGAAACGCTATCAACGCTTTGCCCCGATTCAAGTGGGTTCGCATGTCTTTATTGGTGTGAATAGCATTATTATGCCGGGCGTGAGCATTGGCTCAAATGTCGTGATTGGTGCAGGTTCGGTGGTGACCAAAGATATTCCTGACCATAGCGTGGTGATTGGTGTACCTGCCAAAGTGGTGTCGAGCTTTGCTGATTATCAAGCCAAAATTCAAAGCATCTGTGCCAGTGATAGCGACTTGGTTGGCATCACCGATTACCGTGCCCGTGTGGAACGTGCCATGTCGATTCAAGCCTCAAAAAACCATCTTTAATATTCTCCCATTTCATAAAGTTTAGGTCTGCATATGTTGAATAAAGTCATGTTCTTTTTGCCAAGCTTGGGCGGTGGCGGTGCAGAACGTACGGTCATTCAACTGGCGAACAGTTTTGCTGAACAAGGACTTAAAATTCATTTAGGCGTATGTGACCTGAATGGCGATAAAGCCAAGCTGTTACCCGAAGTGAGTTCTAAAATTGAATTGGTCAATTTTAATTGCGGTCGGGTGATGAATAGCATCACGCCTTTAAAAATAAAAATGAAAGCTGAGCAATATGATTGCTTAGTGGCCACGCAAACCCATACCCATATTGTGGCAGGGATTGCGAAAAAACTCTCAGGTGTTGCAACACGTTTGATCTTCCGTGAAGTATCTACGCCGTCAAAAAATATAAAGTTGCAAGGCATTGCTAAATTTGTGCTGAAAACTTTGGTGAATTGGACCTACCCCATGGCACAGCAAGTGGTCTGTGTTTCTAAAGGGGTAGAAGCTGATTTTCGTGAATATTATGGCTATAAAAATAATAATTTGAGTACCATTTATAACCCTGTATTGGACGATGCCTATTTTGGAAAACTCAAAGCGCCAGTCACACATCGCTTTTTTAATAATGACCATAAAGTGATTTTGGCAGTGGGGCGTCTCACTGAAGCAAAGAACTTTGGTTTTCTGATCCGCTCCTTTAAAGCCTTGCATGATCAGCATCCTGAAACCCGATTATTGATTTTAGGTGAGGGTGAACTGCGTGCAGAGTTTGAGGAGCTAGTGGCGGACTTGGGTTTAAAAGACGTGGTGGATTTACCGGGCTTTGATGCTAATCCATACGCTTATTTTAAATATGCATCGCTATTTGTTTTAAGTTCAAATTGGGAAGGTTTACCTGGGGTACTGATTCAGGCACTGGCTTCTAAAGTGAAGGTGGTCAGTACCGATTGCCCAAGTGGACCAATGGAAATTTTAGACCATGCAAAATTTGGCTTATTAATCGAATGCAATGATCAAGTTGGCTTGATGCAAGCCATGCAACAGGCAATTTTTGCAGATTATGTGCAATATCAAGAAGCTGATTTTGAAGCGCATATTCAGCAGTTTCATAAGCAAACCGTACTTAAGCAGTATTTGCGTATGATGGAGTCTGCAGCATGAGCAAACCGTTAATGGTACATGTGATTACCAACTTTGCGGGCGTGGGGGGGGCAGAGATGATGCTGGCACGTTTGATTCAATACACTGAACACCAATACGAACATGTGATCATTGCTTTAATGAAAACATCAGAGGTGTATCAAAGTACTTTAGATCGTTGTCAGGCGCATTATGCACTGGATTGGAATGGCATAAACACATTGGGTACGGTAAGCAAACTGCGTACATTGCTTAAAAAACTACAGCCTGCAACGGTGCAATGCTGGATGTACCATGCCAATGCGTTGACCAGTCTCAGTGTCATTGGTTTAGCGAGAAAACCCAAAGTTGTGTGGGGTATTCATCATTCGCTTGCTTCTCCCAAAGATGAATCGATCAGTACCAAGATTGCCTTGGGCTTAAGCAAAATACTGTCCCAACAAGCCAGTGCCATTATTTATTGTGCGCATTCGTCTATGCAGCAGCATCAGGCCTTTGGCTTTCAAAACCCAAATAGCCAAGTGATTGCCAATGGCGTGTTTTTAGATCAATTTCAGCCCAATCCTCAATTGCATGAACCAACCGTGATTGGTTTTGCAGGGCGCTATCACATAGCCAAAGGCTATCCATACTTATTTGAAACCATGGGCTTGCTGAGAGATAAAAACATCGTCTTTAAAGTCGCAGGTGGCGGTGCAAGCTTAGATAACGTGGAAGTGAAAGCTTTATTTGAGCAGTATCAACTAGATGCTCAAAAGGTACATTTGCTTGACCAAATCTCGGACATGCCTGCCTTTTATCAATCCATTGATGCATTCCTCATGACTTCGATTACCGAAGGTTTTCCGAATGTATTGGTCGAAGCAATGGCATCAGGTTTGCCATGTATCAGCACCGATGTGGGCGATGCCAAATATATTGTGCAGGATTTAGGAAGTATCGTTCCACCACGTAATGCGCAAGCTTTGGCGGATGCCATTTTAGCCTATACACAAAAATCAGAAGCAGAAAAACAAAGCTTAAAACAGGCGACGCGTGAACGGATAGAGCAGAACTTCAGTATTGAAACTGTCGGTCATCAATATATGCAGGTGTGGAGCCAACAGGCATGAAGTTTTTAATGATCAGCAGTTTTTTGCCATCTGTACTCAATTTTCGTGGCAAGTTATTAGAAGCGATTTCTGCGCAAGGTTATGAAATTCACATCATGGCGCCTGAATTTGCATCATTCCCCGAAGAACAGCAAAAACTGCAAGCCCTGGGCTATCATCTGCATGAGATTCCCATGCAGCGTACCGGCACCAATCCACTGGCTGATTTAAAACTGCTAAAATATATCTATCGGCAAATTCGTCAAATTCAGCCTGACTACTTGCTGTCCTATACCATTAAACCGGTCATTTACGGTACCTTAGCGGCTTGGCTTGCGAAAGTACCGCATCGTTTTGCCTTAATTACAGGTTTGGGCTATGCCTTTCAAAATGTGGAATCTGGCAAGCGTAGTTTTTTTCAAAAGCTGGTGCATGGCTTATATGCTCAAGCGCTCAAACGTAGCGACAAAGTCTTTTTCCAAAACCCAGATGATTTAAAGTTATTCCAAGACATGCATTTGCTTGATGCCAATAAACCAACTGTGGTGGTGAATGGCTCAGGTGTGAATGTGCAAGCCTTTGATGTCATGCCTTTACCAAAAAGTGAACAAGGGCAGGTCAAAGCCTCATTTTTACTTATTGCACGCCTTTTGGGTGATAAAGGTGCGCGTGAATATGCTGAATCGGCACGTATTATCAAAGCACAGTTTCCTAAGGCGGAATTTCATTTGGTCGGTTGGATTGATGATAATCCATCAGCTATTTCTAAAGCCGAACTCGATGAATGGATTGCCGATGGTCGCCTCAAATATTGGGGTAAACTGAGTGATGTGCGTCCTGCAATTGCTGCCAGTTCGGTTTATGTGCTGCCATCCTATCGTGAAGGCACGCCACGTACGGTATTAGAGGCGATGGCTATGGGACGGGCGATTATTACCACCGATGCACCAGGTTGTCGTGAAACGGTATCGCACGGTGTGAATGGTTATTTGGTTGGAGTGAAGTCTGTAGATGATTTGGTGCAATGCATGCAATACTTTATTGAAGATCCAGAACTGATTGAGTATATGGGGCAGCGTTCGCGAAAAATTGCGCTGAATAAATATGATGTGCATCAAGTGAATAAGCACATGATGGCTGAAATGGATATCCATTAAAGGCGATTCACCCAATTTAAGAGGCGATCCAGATGACCTTAAAATATATAAAAAGTGATTTATACCGTTATACCGGTCATGTCAGTTTGAAAACCTTTTTGAAAACTTATTTTTTCAATCGTGGTTTTAATTTTTCATTTTGGCTGCGTTTAGCCAGTTCAAAAACTGTATGGGCAAAGTTGGCTTATCCTATTTATTATTATAAAAAAAAGCAGTACGGCATTGATATTCATACCACGACTCAAATTGGCTACGGCTTGTTTATTGGGCATGGCGGGCCGTTGGTCGTTAATCCGACAACCGTGATTGGCAATAATGTAAATTTATCGCAATTTACCACCATTGGTGCAAATGGCGGCCGTCAAGCTGCAGAAATTGGCGATAATGTTTATATTGGGCCCAATGTCTGCATCATTGAGCATGTCAAAATTGGCAATAATGCCACTATAGGTGCAGAAAGCGTTGTGACAAAAGATATTCCTGAAAATGCAACTGCGGTAGGAAACTACGCGAAGGTCATCAGTATGAATAACCCAGGTCATGCAGTCAATCGTCGTTGGACAGATCTCTAAACGGCTATATGGTTTGGCAGCTTTTAGAATGGGTACGACTTGAATCCCTATGATGTTGAAATATTTTACAAATCTGATGGTATCGAACAGGGTATAATTATTGCTAGATATGGATACCATTTTCCCATCTTCTTCTAATCTTAAGAGTGAACCATGTTAAAGCGCTTATTGGATATTGTGATTGCATCATCTGCGCTGGTGCTGCTGTCTCCTGTTTATGCTTTTGTGGCATATAAGGTGCGAAAAAATTTGGGTTCACCCGTGTTGTTCCGTCAGGTGCGTCCGGGGCTCAATCGCAAACCTTTTGAAATGATCAAATTCCGTAGTATGAAAGATGCGGTCGATGCACAAGGTCATTCCTTGCCCGACAGTGAGCGTTTAACACCCTTTGGTCAAATGCTGCGCTCCAGCAGTTTAGATGAAATGCCTGAACTGTGGAATGTGCTTAAAGGCGAGATGAGTATTGTCGGACCACGACCACTGCTGATGGAATATTTACCCCTCTATAATGAGCAACAAGCTAAACGTCATAACGTGCGTCCGGGCATCACAGGGTATGCGCAAGTGAATGGTCGTAATGCCATTTCATGGGAAAAGAAATTTGAGCTAGACACATGGTATGTCGAAAACCGTTCATTATGGCTGGATTTTAAAATCATGCTAAAAACCGTGAAAAAAGTGATTGCCAAGGATGATATCAGTGCCGAAGGTGAAGCGACCATGAGTAAATTTACGGGTACTTCGGAGCCTAAAGATGATTAAGCTCTATGCAATTTATGGTGCTTCAGGCTGTGGGCGTAGTCTCATGCCTGTCGCACGTCAGCAATTAGCACGTGAAAGCGATGCTTCAGAAATCGTATTTATTGATGATGCCTTGGAATCGGTTGCAGAAGTAAACGGTCATCGTGCCATGAATTACCTCGCATTTTTAAATGAAACGGCTTCAGAAAAATACGTACAAATTGCCATTGCCAATAGTCATGTACGAGAAAAGATCGCTCAGCGTTTAAAGATGGATGGCATTCAGCTTTGGTCAGTTATGGCAGATAATGTAGTGCTAATGGATGAGGCCCAGATTGCAGTTGGTGCAGCCCTGAGTCCATTTGTGACTATTACTTCGAATATCAAGATTGGAAAATGCTTCCACGCCAATTTATACAGCTATGTCGAACATGATTGCGTGATTGGGGATTTCGTTACTTTCGCGCCAGGCGTAAAATGCAACGGCAATATTCATATTCATGACCATGCCTATATTGGCGCAGGTGCCATGATTAAGCAGGGCACACCTGATCAGCCTTTAGTAATTGGTGCAGGTGCTATTGTTGGTATGGGTGCTGTCGTGACTAAAAGTGTGCCTGCAGGCGCAACAGTGGTGGGCAATCCTGCTCGTATTGTGACGAAAAAATAGATTTTTAAACTCGATTTTGAGACTAGGAAAACTCCATGTTAAACAGTGCATTTGAGCCTTGGCCGAGCTTCACTCAAGCAGAAGCCGATGCGGTATCAAAAGTCCTTTTATCCAATAAAGTGAATTATTGGACTGGTCACGAATGCCGTAAATTTGAAAAGGAATTTGCACAGTTTGCAGGAACAAAACACGCCGTTGCCGTGGCCAATGGTACAGTCGCACTGGATGTAGCATTAAAAGCCTTAGGTATTGGCGTAGGTGATGATGTGATTGTTACCTCACGTACGTTTTTAGCTTCGGCAAGCTCGATTGTGACTGCAGGTGCTAATCCTATTTTCGCTGATGTAGAGCTGGATTCACAGAATATTTCTCCACGTACTATTGAAGCAGTGATTACGCCGAATACCAAAGCGATTATTTGTGTGCATTTGGCAGGTTGGATGTGTGATATGGATCCGATCATGCAATTGGCCGAGGAAAAAGGCCTCTATGTGATTGAAGACTGTGCCCAGGCACATGGTGCAATGTACAAAGGCAAATCAGCCGGCTCGATTGGTCATATTGGTGCATGGTCCTTCTGTCAGGACAAGATCATGACCACGGGTGGTGAAGGCGGCATGGTCACCACCAGTGATGAAATACTTTGGAAAAAAATGTGGTCCTATAAAGATCACGGCAAAAACTTTGATAGCGTGTATAACAACCAACATCCGCCGGGATTCCGCTGGCTGCATGACTCATTTGGCACCAACTGGCGCATGATGGAAATGCAGGCGGTGATTGGCCGTTTACAGCTCAAACAAATGCCCGAATGGACTGCAAAACGTAACGCCAATATGGCACGTATCCAAGCGGCGTTTGAAAATAGTCCGTATTTTACTGTAGCTAAACCCTCTAGCGACTATGTACATGCCGCATATAAATGTTATGTGCAAGTCAATGTCGAGGCTTTACCTGAAGGTTGGTCACGTGACCGCATCATGGCAGAAATCAATACATTGAATGTGCCCTGTTTTAGCGGCTCGTGTTCAGAAGTGTATTTAGAAAAAGCATTTGATGGAACGCCTTGGCGTCCTGCGCAGTCTTTACCGAAAGCTAAACAGCTCGGTACAACAAGTTTAATGTTCCTTGTACACCCAACATTGTCTGAGCACAGCCTGCAAAAAACCGCGGATGCGATCCAAGCAGTGATCGCAAAAATCTAAACCTGAAAAGAGCGTATAATATGCGCTCTCATCCGCTTTATTGACCCCATTTGAGCATCTTGTGAAAGACTTTATCCGTTCTATAGCATCATTACCGCGTCGCCAAAAACAAATCGTTTTGGTGCTGATGGATATCTGTGTTTTACCACTGATGATGTGGCTGGCGTATGCTATCCGTTTGGCACGTCCCAATGTTCAGGTCATGCAAGGACTGGATGCTTGGTATATTTATGTCGGTGTAGTTGGCATTCTGATTTTTGCTTTGCTCGGTATTTACCGTGCAATTGTGCGTTCATTTAATGAAGACTATTTGCTGCGGATTTTAATCGGGACATTTATTCAAATCGTGGCCTTATACACGATTAAAAAACTCAATGTTGCATTTATTCCCATGAGCATTCCACTGATGTATGGCTTTATGCTGTTTTCATACATGTGGTGGAGCCGTGCAGTCATTCGCTACGCTACTCTTAAAACTTTTGCCAAAAAGCAAAGCCGTAAACGTGTGGCAATTTATGGCGCAGGGCTGGCAGGACAACAAATTGCAGCAGCTTTAAACCGCTCAGATGATTATTTGCCTGTGTGTTTTATTGACGATAAGCGCTCCTTACAAGGTCAGTCACTGAGTGGTTTAAAAATTTATTCACCCAAAAAAGCGCAAGCAAAACTTGGAAAATTTGGCATTGAAGAAGTATTACTTGCCATGCCTTCCGTTGGTCGTGCACGGAAAAAAGAGCTTATAGAGTCTTTTGATACGGCAGATGTCAAAATTATGGAACTGCCAGGGGTAACCCAACTGGTGGATGGTCAAGTCCAAGTTTCAGATATTCGTGAAGTGGATATTATCGACCTATTGGGGCGTGATCCTGTACCGCCGAAACCTGAACTCTTAGAAAAAAATATTAAAAATAAAGTGGTCATGGTGACAGGGGCGGGCGGTTCGATTGGTTCTGAGTTATGCCGTCAGATCGTGAAGCATCAGCCGAAAATGCTGGTGCTGTTTGAAATGTCTGAATTTGCTTTGTATTCAATTGATCGTGAATTGCAGGCTTCTGATATACAAATTATTCCAGTGCTAGGTTCTGTCACCAATCAGCAAAAATTAGAACGTATTATTCAAGAATACAATGTGCAAACGGTTTATCATGCTGCGGCTTATAAACATGTACCACTTGTTGAAGCAAACCCATTTGAAGGTATTTATAATACGTCCATTGGCACACAGCGCAGTGTAGATGCAGCGGTGAATCAAAATGTTGAAACCTTCGTTTTAATTTCAACAGATAAAGCGGTACGTCCAACCAATGTGATGGGCGCGTCCAAACGTATGGCAGAATTGTATTGTCAGGGCCTAGCGTCGACGAATCCAAAAACGCAAATTAGTATTGTGCGCTTTGGTAATGTACTTGGTTCGTCAGGTTCTGTCGTCCCTTTGTTTAAAAAGCAGATTGCTAAAGGCGGGCCTGTTACAGTAACGCACCCAGCAGTTACGCGTTATTTTATGACCATTCCTGAAGCTGCGCAGTTGGTGATTCAGGCTGGTGCGATGGGGATAGGGGGCGATGTATTTTTATTAGATATGGGCGAGCCAGTTAAAATAGTAGATTTAGCTAAACAAATGATTCGTTTGAGTGGTTTTCGAGCTATAGATGAAAATGGTATAGGTGATATTGAGATACAATTTACAGGCTTACGTTCTGGTGAAAAGCTGCATGAAGAATTGTTGATTGATGCGGATAATGTGGAAAAAACAGAGCATGAGCGGATATTAAAGTCTTATGAAAAGTTTTATGAATATCTAGAGGTTTCTGAAATATTTACACAACTTAAGCATTATAGGCATGACGATGATTTAAATGAATTATTTACGATACTAAAGAAATATGTGGATGGATATAAAAGGACTCAAAATGATGTTTTTTAAAATCAAATATAGTAATTAAATGCTAAATATTTAATATGTATAAGTTTTCAATTGATACCTAGCATTGTATAGAGAGATAAATTGGATTTGATTAATAAATTTAAAAATAAGATTTTCACAAACTCAATTTGGATGATGTCTGAAAAAACTATTTCCCTTATTGGTCTAATATTTGTTACATCTTTTGTAGCTAAATATATAGGTCCAGAAAATTTTGGTAAATTGACTTTAGCAGGATCTATTTTTGCTACTATACAAATTATAGCAATGTTTGGTTCGGAAAATATTATTTTCCAAAAAACAGCAAAAAATCGAAAAATTGGTGAATATGTGATTAATGCTACAAAATCACTTCGTAGTATTTTATATCTTAGCCTTTCTTTAATTACATTAATCTATATTTATATCGAAACTGATAGATTAACTTTCATATTCTCATTGGCTACAAGTGTTGCAGTATATTTCGCAGTACATGATGTTTACAGTATTTATTTTAATGCTATTTTAGAATCAAAGATTAATGCATATTGCAATATGCTTGCATTAATTATATCGTTAATTGTTAGGTACTGTATAGCTAAATTTCAACTTGCAGTTGAGTTTCTTTGTATTCCTATTATTTTAATTACTTTAATTTCTTTTTTATTAAGGCTATATATTTTTAATAGAAAGAAAATTATAAAAGACACAGTGAATAAAGAAAAAGTAAATAAATATAAAAGATTTATGTTTGCTACTGGGGGGAAATTATTTATTTTTTCTTTATCGGTCGCTTTTTTTACTAGAAGTGCACAGTTAGCTTTAGGTTTTAAATCACAATATGAATTGGGTCTATTTACGGTTGCAATGACACTGGGTGGTAGTTTTTATTTTATATTGTCAGCAATTATATCGTCGTATTATACTAAAATCTATCAAGAGGTTGATTTTTATAAAACTCAAAGAATGGTTGCCATCTTGAATATTATTATTGTTATTGTTTCAGTTGTTTTTTTGATTTTTCTTGGTGTTTTTGGGGGGGTAATAATAAGATTGTTGTATGGTGATGAGTTTATAATAAATAATCTTGTTCTAATTTTAGTAGTCTTAATTACTATGTTCTCTGGTCTATCTACTATTTCAGAAAAGTATCTTTTGAAATACAACGCATATGATTATTTAAAAAGGAAAACTCTATATTCAATTTTATTTAATATAATATTAACTATAATATTTGTTTACTACTTTGGTTTAATGGGTGCCATTTCATCGATATTAATTTCCGAGATTATTTCATGCACTATATTGAACTATTTTTATAAGGGTGGGGTGGTTTTTGAAATGCATAGAATGATTTTTTCTTTATTAATTAATCGTAAAAATAAGTTGATTTCTTGACGTTGTTTTATATTTGTTTTAGACTTTAATTCTATTTAAAGTACATATGGTGATGCTGTGGAGTTGAAAAAAGTCTTGTCCATTGTGATGCCTGCATACAATTCTGAAAGCTATATAGAAGATTCTTTGATTTCAATTTTGTCACAAAAAAATATAAATTGGGGTTTTTTTGAGATAATAGTCGTTAATGATGGTTCAAAAGATAATACGGAAAAAAAAGTTAATGATATTAAGGATAGATATCCATTAATTGATATAGTTATATTGAATAAAACTAATGGTGGTTTGAGTGATGCAAGGAATTTTGGCTTAAAAAGTGCACGTGGAGATTATATTTGGTTCTTTGATTCTGATGATCTTATGGAAGAAGATTCTTTGGCTAAAATTTTCAACGTCTTGAAATATGGTGAATTGGATTTATTGAGTCTAGGAATAAGAGATGTGTTTGGAGATTATTCTATAGAATCAAATATGCTGCATAAACCCATAAATATAGTTGTAGATTGTTTGACATATGTGAAAGAATATGATGTTGAGTATTCTGCATGTGTGTTTATTGCAAAAAGAGAATTGTTAATAAACAATAATTTATTTTTTTTAAAAGGCGTTCTGAGCGAAGATTTTGATTTTGTATTAAGGCTGTATTTTTACTGCAAAAAAATAAGCCATATAGGAGTAGTTTGTTATAACTATATTGTAAAAGAAGGTAGCTTAAGTAGGCGTAAAAGTGAAGAGTATTATAATTTTCATCATGCTAGCATGATTAAAATTATTGACAATTTAAAAAATGAATTTAAAGATAAGGAAAAAGATATCTACCATGCAGCGATTTTAAAATATATTGTTCGTATAAAAATTATAGCTTTAATAAATTTAATGAATTCTACTTTGCCGTTTTATGATAAAATTAAATATTATATCCAGTTTGAAAATTCAGGAATTTTGAATTTAGATTTACCCGTAAAAGCTAAATTTCAGCTTAAACATAAGATAATTGTTTGGTTGGTAAATTTTAAATTGTTTTATCCACTTATGTATTTAAAGTCAAAAATATAAGATTATGAGTTATAAAATTAGTTTAATTATTCCAGTTTATAAAACTGAAAAATTTATTGAAAAGTGTTTATTATCTGTTTGTAATCAGACTTTGGAAAAATTTGAAATTATTATTATTGATGATTGCTCACCAGATAGATCTTTAGATGTAGTGAAAAAAGTATTGCATCAGTATCCTGAGAGAGCGAAACATACAAAAATAATTTCTTTTAATGTTAATCATGGTATATCTTATGTAAGAAAATATGCATTAGATATTGCTAATGGTGAATATATTGCTTCATTAGATAGTGATGACTATTTAGAACCTTATGCTCTAGAGGAGTTATTAAATAATGCACGAGAAAATTCTGCAGATATTGTGTTTTCAGATTACTATATAAATGAATCAAGGATTCAAAGAGTTATTAGACAGGAGCCTCCTAGTAGCATCGATGAAACTATAAAAAATCTTTTAGAAGATAGATTACATGGATCTTTATGTAATAAGTTGTTTAAAAAAGATATTTTAGATAAAGTTTGCATATTAGAAGGTGTAAACATGTCTGAAGATTTACTGATTTCTATTCAAGCCTTATTTTACTGCTCTAAAGTATCTTATTTACCTATACCGTGTTTGCACTATGTGAAATGTAACCCGAATTCATATACAACAGTTTTTTCTCAAAATAAAATTGATCAAATGGTAAAAGGCGTAATTTTTATAGAAAATTTTTTTAAAGAAAATAATGTTCTATATAAATTTAATGATAGCTTAAATTTGAGAAAAGTTATAATCAAAAGCGATGCAATTAGTTACAGCGAAGGCAATTTTTTAGAAAAAAATACTAAACTATTTGAGAAATCATTATCAAATATGATTTATGATAAAAGGATAAATTTTTATAAAAATTTGTTACATATTTCAACTAAATTTAACTTTTTATCTCTTGTTAATTTGATAATTAAAATAAGAAGAAATATCAAAAAAGTTCAAGGAATGTGTAAATGAAATTTTTGATAAAAAAAGATTTTTTGATGTTTCTTATAATTTCTATTGTCGTCTCTTTAATTGTCGGCATGAGAGGGGCTACTAACGATACTTATACTTATTATTCTATTTTTAAAAATATTGATAATTATGATTTAAAGAGTTTTAGCGGTTTTTATTCCGAAACTGGTGTAGAACTTGGATGGGGAATCTATAGTAAAATTATTTCTATTTTTACCCAATCGCCTTTTATTCTTTTTACAATCTATTCTTTTTTTATTTTTTTTATAATATACAAAATCTCTGAAGCAATAAAAATTAAATTTATTTATATTATGGCTTTTTATTTACCTACTGGTTTCTTTCTAATGCAACAGTTTATGCAGATTAGACAAGCATTAGCAGTGCCATTAGTTATTTATGGTGCAATTTTATTCATGGATAATAGCAAAAAAAAAGGAATTATTTTCTTTATTCTAGCTATTATGTTTCATCAAATTTCTATTTCTTTTATCTTTTTTTTCTTTATTTATTTTTTAATGAATAAAAGATTTAAATTCAACTATTCGCGTAATAGATTTTTATTTTTAAATATATTAACTTTATTTATAGGATTTTTTGTAGCTAGAGTTGTTTTGTTCCCAGTTGCAAATAATTTTTTCGATAGATTAGTTGCATACTCAGATACTGAGTACGCCGAAAGTGTAGGTTTTTTCTCACTTGCAAATATTAAGTTTTATATGGAATTTCTGTTAATTTTATTCCTTACTACCCCTAAGGCTCTCGCTAATAAATATTATGTATTTTTTGTCTTGTGTTTTACGGTTGGTCTTACGTTGAGATTAGCTTTTTTTGATTTCGCTATATTAAGTGGTCGTTTATCCAATGCTTTTTTATTTGTAGAAATATTTTTGATACCAATGTTACTTTTATTTAGATTTAAAATATTCTATTTTTATATCTATACTTTACTATATTTTATTTTACTGTTGTATATAACTTGGTTTTACCAAGCATCAATTTACTTAAAAGATGCTTATTTTATTCCACTCTATTAAAGGATGAATATGAGAAAAATTTTTTTTATTGTAAGCTCCTTGAAAAATATTTCCGGAAGTGAAAGAGTTGCGTGTATTCTGGCTAATAAACTAGTTGAGAAATTAAACTATGATGTGACAATACTAAATAGAGATGCAAATTTTGGTGAAGTAGCTTATCCTCTAGATAGTAGAGTTAAAGTCAGAAAAATATTAGGATCGCAGTTAAGCTTTTATAATTCACTTGTTCAAGAAGTCAAGAATAATAATCCTGATACTGTAGTTGTACATAATATGGGTAAGTTGTCTCTACTCTGTTCTCTGATTCCAAAAATAAATAAATTGGTTGTTTTGGAGCACGTATCATTTATTAGTCGCCCAAAATTGATTCAATTTTTAAGCAAAGTCTTATATAAAAAGATTCATCAAGTCGTGACTCTGACACAACGAGATAAATTAACTTTTGATGATTTTCATTCAAACGTGACAGTTATACCAAACTTTTCCCCATTTCCCATAAAAATAAATAAAGAATTTGGGCATAAGCAAATTGTTTCAATTGGTCGACTGACCGATCAAAAAAATTATTTACACTTATTGAAAGCATGGGAAAAAATATTTTATCGATTACCCGAATGGAAATTATGCATATATGGTGAAGGTGAACATAAAGTCTTATTGGCTGATTATATTAAAGTCAATAAACTTCCAAATGTTTTTCTTAAAGGAATAACTTCGAATGTTCAGGATGTTTATGATTCATCCGACTTTTTTGTAATGTCGTCAAAATATGAAGGTTTACCTATGGTTTTAATTGAAGCTCAAAGTTTCGGTTTGCCTATTGTTTCGTATGATTGTCCTAATGGACCAAGTGATATTATAAAAGATAAAGTGAATGGTTATTTGGTTGAGGATCAAAATATCGATCAACTAGCAGATCGTATTCTTTTACTTGCTAGTTCTCCATTGGATTTGGTTAAATTTTCACAGAATTCTTTAAAGAACGCAGAAAATTATCAACCTGAAAAAATCTTACATCTTTGGTCTGAACAAATTTTTAAAGGTTAATTGTATGTTCTCGGTTTTAATATCTATTTACTATAAAGAAAAGCCTGAACATTTTAATGCTTGTATGAAAAGTATATGGGATCAGCAAACTTTAAAACCAACAGAAATTGTTTTGGTGGAAGATGGCCCTCTAACAACTGATCTGTATGAGTCAATTGCGCTATGGTCGGCGCGTTTACAACAAACTTTGCGTGTGATTAAACTTAAAGAAAATGTAGGTACTGGAAAAGCTAAAAATATTGGACTTCAACATTGCCAATATGAAATTGTATCTATAGTTGATACTGATGATATAAGTGTATCTGATCGTTTCGAGAAACAGATTAAATGTTTTGAAGCAGACAGTGAGTTAGTCATTTTAGGGGGGCAAATTACCGAATTTGTCGATGATATAACATCCCCATCAGGTATGCGGATTGTGCCATTAGATAATCAAGCTTTGAGACAATATGCAAAAAAGCAAAGCCCTTTTAATAATATGACTATATCTTATAGAAAGTCTAAAATTATGGAAGTAGGTGGCTATCAACATCACTTATGGATGGAAGATTACAATTTATTCCTTAGAGTCATTGCTAAAGGCTATAAAATACAGAATTTGGAGGATGTTCTTGTATATGCACGTATTGATAATGGCATGCATACTCGTCGGAAAGGTTACCAATATATTAAAAGTGAAAAACAATTACTAAATTTAAAAAAAGAACTCAAAATTCAGAACCCAATACATGCTAATATTCTCTTCCTAATAAGATCTACTTTTAGGCTGATGCCTAGTTCATTGCTAGGTAAAATTTATAATACTTTTCTACGAAAAAAAGTTCATAAATAAGAGTGGTAATTTTAGTTATGAAACGTTTAGTTGATGTTGTTATCTCACTAATAGCACTAATCCTTTTATCACCAATTTTTTGCTTGGTTGCTTTTAAGGTCCGTAAAAATCTAGGTTCTCCAATCTTTTTTCTGCAAGAACGCCCAGGAAAAGACGGCAAGCTTTTTAAAATGATTAAGTTCCGGTCGATGAAAGATGCAGTGGATAAAGACGGCAATCCATTACCAGATGAAAAGCGTATTACGCCTTTTGGACAAAAATTGCGTTCTACAAGTTTAGATGAAATGCCACAACTCATAAACGTTTTAAAGGGTGATATGAGTATTGTTGGACCACGTCCTATGCTTAAAGACTTTGTAGCATTATATTCACCAGAACAAGCTCGTCGTTTGGAAGTTAAACCCGGTATGACTGGCCTAGCTCAGGTAAGTGGTCGAAATGAACTTGATTATGAAGAGCGTTTTAAATGCGACGTATGGTATGTGGATAACCATAACACTTTTGTTGACTTTAAAATCATGTTCAAAACAGTCGCTGTGATGACCAAACGAGAAGGTATTAATGCACCGGGTCATGTTGGCCCTTCTTTATTTCAAGGAAATGATCCTGAAAAAATTAAAGATGAAATCAAGTCATAAATTTTTATTAGTGAACTATTTGTAATGATCAAAAAAGCCATTCTCCCAGTTGCAGGCCTTGGTACACGTTTTTTACCTGCGAGCAAGTCTATTCCCAAAGAAATGGTCACAGTGGTTGACCGTCCAGCCATTGAATATGTTGTAAAAGAAGCAGTTGCTGCTGGCATTGAACAGATTATTCTTGTTACCCATTCTTCAAAAGCTTCGATTGAAAACTACTTTGATCGTAACTTTGAGCTGGAAACCACTCTAGAACATAAAAAGAAATTTGATTTACTCAAAGAAATCACTGAAATTTTACCGCCACATGTGAGTGTAATCAGTGTGCGTCAACCACAGCCACTTGGTTTAGGTCACGCAGTACTGTGTGCCAAAGCCGTGATTGGTGATGATGATTTTGCAGTGCTGTTACCAGATGTGCTGGTGAAAGATCAGGATCCGGAAAATGACCTGTCACGCATGATTCAGCGCTTTGTACAGTCTAAAGCTTCACAAATTATGGTAGAAGCAGTGCCTGAACATCTCGTCGACCAGTATGGCATTGTTGATGTTGCGGCATCACCTGAGGAAGGGGAAAGTATCGTCATGCAAGGGATCGTCGAGAAACCGGCAGTGGGGACGGCACCTTCAAATCTGTCTGTAGTCGGGCGTTATATTTTACCCGCCAAGATCATGCAGCTTTTAGAGCAGACACCACGCGGGGCAGGCAATGAAATCCAGCTGACCGATGCAATTGCCATGCTGCAACAAACAGAAGCTGTAGAAGCCTATCGTATGAAAGGCCAGACCTTTGACTGTGGCAGTAAGTTAGGTTATCTAAAAGCTGTTTTACATTATGGCGTCGATCATCCTAAACTCGGTACCGAGTTTAAAGCATTGATTCAGGAACTTGCTTTATAGGAAAGGAATAATATGAAAGTCGCAGTATTGGGAAAAACCCTATTTTCCGGGGTCATGTCGGCCCTTTTATCTGAATGTGGTCATCAGGTGATCTGGTGTAATAGCTTTGGTGCAGATGATTCAGCTCGGCCCTATTTTCAGGATGAATCCCTCCAGCTATTACTGCAAAAACAGGAAAAGTCTGGCTTTTTAAACTGTTGCGATTTTCAGCATCTGGATTTTAATCAGGATGTTTTTTTCTTTAGTTTTAATGCGACTGAAGAGCAACAGGCGTTTCAGATGCTGGATACCATCCGGCATGCCTGTTTTGCCCATCCCAAACTGATGATTAATGCCTCGACCTTTGGCTTGCATGGCACGCAACGCTTTCAGCAGTTGCTGCCGAATGATGACTGGATTTATCTGCCAGATATTATTCAGGAAGGGAATGCACTGCGTAGCTTTACTCAGGCCACCCAGCTGATTGTGGGCTGTGATCATGCAGATATCCAGCCTAAAATCAAAGAACTCTTACGTCCATTATTTCCACGCGCGCAGCAGTATCTATTTATGCCGGTTCTGGATGCCGAATTTACCAAGTTGAGTATTTCCGGCATGCTGGCCACCCGGATCAGTTATATGAATGATCTGGCCAGTGTGGCAGAAAAGCTTGGCATTGATATTGAACAGGTACGGCAAGGCATGGCTGCGGATAACCGGATTGGTTCTGCCTATCTGTTTCCCGGCGTTGGTTTTGGTGGAGAGAATTTCTCCCATGATATCCGGACTTTGACACATGCAGTGGCAGATTCAGGAGTAAAAAACCAGCTTTTGGAGCAGGTCTGGGATATTAACGAACAGCAAAAAGAACTGCTGTTCCGTAAACTCTGGAATTATTTCCGCGGAGACTTAAAAGGCAAGGTCATCGCGATCTGGGGGGCTGCTTTTAAAGAAAATACCCCGAGCATCCAGCAGTCTCCGGTACATGCCATGCTGACCGCTTTGTGGGCGCAAGGCGTGACGGTCAAACTACATGATCCGCAAGCAATGGCGAATATTGAAAAGGTCTATGGGCCACGGCAAGACTTAATCCTGTGCGAAGACCAGTATCAGGCCGTGGAAGGGGCACATGCCTTATGTCTGATGACGGCCTGGAAACAGTATGGCAGTCCGGATTATCCGTATCTGATCAAGCTGATGCAACATCCCCTGATTTTAGATGGGCGTAATCTGTATGATCCGACGTATGTCAAGACACGTGGTTTTAATTATATTGGGGTGGGACGTTAATGTTGAGCCATTTTAATCCAAATTTCGACACTGAAACTGTGTGTCAGAAACTCGCCTCGAACAAAGAACAGCTTCAATCTGAGCATCTGCGGGAACTATTTGCTGCTGACCCAGAGCGCTTTAATCGATATTCCATTCAGTTTGAACAATTGCTATTTGACTATAGTAAACACAGAATCAATAAAAATGTGCTGCAGGGGCTGATCGAATGGGCCGATTCACAGAACCTCAGATCATGGATTGGCTCCCTATTTTCTAATCAAGAAATCAACTATACCGAGCAGCGTGCTGCCATGCATTGGGCACTGCGTCTGCCGGAACAGGATCAACAGCATGCTGATCTGGCAGCTGATGTACATACCCAGCTGGAGCGTATGTATGCGCTGGTGGAACAAATTCATGCCGGACAGCGTCGCGGTGCCACCGGGGAAGTCATTCAGGATGTGGTCAATATTGGTGTTGGTGGATCAGATCTGGGTCCCTTGATGGTCACGCACGCTTTATCTGATTTTAAATACCAGTCTGCCCAGCCCCTCAATGTACATTTCGTTTCGACCATGGATGGTAGTCAGCTGTCCGAGCTGTTGCATCAGCTGCGTCCGGAAACAACACTGTTTATTATTTCCTCCAAATCCTTCGGCACCATTGATACCCTGACCAATGCCCAGACGGTACGCTTGTGGCTGGAAAAGGCTTTAGGCCAGCATCCTTATATTCTTAAGCATCATTTTATTGGGGTATCGACCAAGCCGGAAAAAATGACGGCGTGGGGCATTGCGCCGGAAAACCAGTTACTGCTCTGGGACTGGGTCGGCGGGCGTTATTCACTCTGGTCCTGTATCGGATTGCCAATTGCCTTGAGTATCGGGATTGAAGGCTTTAAGCAGCTGCTGGCCGGTGCCTATGCCGTTGACCAGCATTTTCAGTACCAGCCTTTTGAGCGCAATATTCCGGTATTGATGGGATTGTTGGGAGCCTGGAATACCAATTTTCTGAATATTCAGACCCATGCAATTCTGCCTTATGATGGGCGGTTGAAATATTTTGCCTCCTATCTGCAACAGCTGGAAATGGAATCAAATGGTAAGTCAATCCAGCGTAATGGAGAGAAAGTTCAGTTCGATACCTGTCCGATCATCTGGGGTGAAGTGGGACCGAATGCCCAGCATGCCTTCTATCAATTATTGCATCAGGGAACTCAGTCAGTTAGCTGTGATTTTATTGCGCCGGTAGAGCGTTATAACAGCCAGCAATATACCTATGCAGACAGTGCCGAAGCATTGGTAGAACAACATCATCTGGCCTTATCTAACTGTCTGGCGCAGTCGCGTTTACTGGCTTTTGGCAATGAAGCGCTGGATCAGGCCGAATTGGCAAGCTTGCCGGCCTATAAGCAGTATGAAGGTAATCAGCCGAGTAGTACCTTGTTGCTGCAGGAGTTGAATCCATACAGTTTGGGCATGCTAATTGCACTCTATGAACATAAGGTATTTGTTCAGTCTGTGCTGTGGAATATCAATCCGTTTGACCAGTGGGGCGTGGAAAAAGGCAAGGAAATTGCCAACCAGTTACTACCCATACTGAATGGTGAACAGACTGATCTGAATGGTCTGGATGGTTCAACCCAAGGTTTAATTAAAGTTCTGTTAGGAAAGCAAAATGGCTAAAATTTTGGTCACAGGCGGGGCAGGCTATATTGGTTCACATACCTGTGTAGAATTGCTGAATGCCGGACATGAGGTTGTTGTACTTGATAATCTGTGTAATAGCTCCTCCGAGTCCTTAAGCCGGGTAGAAAAATTGACCCAAAAAAGCCTGACCTTTATCGAAGGAGATATCCGGGATAGCCAGTTACTCGATCAGATCTTTCAGCAAAATTCGATTGATGCGGTGATTCATTTTGCCGGACTAAAAGCTGTTGGTGAAAGTCAGCAAATTCCTTTGGCTTATTTTGACAATAATATTGCCGGTTCAATTAGCCTGGTTCAGGCGATGCAGCGCGCGCAAGTTTTTAAACTGGTGTTTAGTTCCTCAGCAACGGTGTATGGCGAAAATAATCCTTCACCTTTAAATGAAGAAATGCCTACCGGAATGCCGACCAATAACTATGGTTATACCAAGCTGATTGTTGAGCAGCTCTTAGAAAAGTTGTCTGTGGCGGATGAACGTTGGTCGATTGCCTTATTACGTTATTTTAATCCGGTCGGCGCGCATAAAAGTGGCCAGATTGGCGAAGATCCACAAGGTATTCCCAATAACCTGATGCCTTTTGTGACTCAAGTGGCAGTCGGTCGTCGTGAAAAGCTATCTATTTTCGGTCATGATTATGACACGGTGGATGGTACTGGTGTGCGGGACTATATTCATGTGGTGGATCTGGCCAATGCACATTTATGTGCCCTCAATAATCGTCTAACTGCGCAAGGTTGCCGTGCCTGGAATATCGGTACAGGTAATGGTATTTCAGTGCTACAAGTTAAAGATACGTTTGAGCAAGTGAATGGTGTGGCGATTGCATTTGAATTAGCCCCTCGTCGTGAAGGCGATGTGGCCACCTGTTTTGCAGACAATACCCGTGCAGTCCAAGAGTTGAGCTGGACACCACAATCTGGCCTGGAAGATATGCTCGCTGACAGCTGGAACTGGCAGAAGCAGAATCCGAATGGCTATCGCTAAAATCTTTATAGCGATATAAATAAAAAAATGGGAGCTTTTGATGAACAGCTCCCATTTTATTGTACTGTATGCGTGAATATTAACTCTGAATCAACTGAGTCAATTCATCGACATAGTCCTGCATTGGTCGTGGATTATGATCACGACGGCTTTCAATATTTAGACGCAATAGCGGTTCAGTATTCGATGCACGCACATTAAAACGCCATGCACCAAAATTAAGGCTGACCCCATCGGTCTGATCGATCTCCGGCTGCTGATCGGCATAATGATCGAAAAGTTTTTGGATGGTTGCTTGGGTATCGGCGACTTTAAAGTTGATTTCACCACTGCATGGGAACTTGGCGATCATCTCCTCCACCAGAGAAGATAAGGATTTTCCTGTTTCAGACAGTACTACTATCGCCAGTAACCATGGAATCATGCCGCTATCGCAATAGGCAAAGTCACGGAAATAATGATGGGCACTCATTTCCCCACCATAGGCCGCATTATGCTCACGCATCACATCTTTAATAAAGGCGTGACCTGACTTGGACTGAACCGTGATCCCTTGGTATTGCTCTACAATATCCAGTGTATTCCAGACCAAACGTGGATCATGTACAATTTTTTCGCCAGATTGCTTCAGCAAGAACGCTTGAGCCAGAAGGCCGACAATATAATAGCCTTCAATAAACTGGCCTTTTTCATCGAACAGGAAGCAGCGGTCAAAGTCACCATCCCAGGCAATGCCCATATCTGCGCCATGCTGAATGACCGCATCACGGGTACTGTCACGGTTTTCAATTAAAATCGGGTTGGGAATCCCATTCGGGAAAGTGCCATCGGCTTCATGATGAATCTTGATAAATTCGACCGGAATATTGAGTTGTTGAAACTTTTGCTCAATGGCATCAATCACATGGCCTGCTGCTCCATTCCCGGCATTCATGACCAGTTTTATCGGACGGATTTTTGCCGGATCAATATAGCTCATCAGATGATTTACAAATTCAGGCAGAATATTATATTTCTCAGTACTGCCTTTATTGCTGACGTCAATAAATTCATCTGATTCTGCTAAAACCTGAATCTCTTTAAGACCAGTATCGGCACTAATTGGACGGGCATTTTCACGTACCAGTTTCATGCCATTATAGTCCATCGGATTATGGCTGGCCGTGATTTCAATACCACCTTGCACATCCAGATGGAAGGCGCCAAAATAAACCTCTTCAGTGCCGGTCATACCCAGATCCAGAACATTGACACCCGCATCATTTAAACCGCGAATGGTGGCCTGTTTTAAGCCTTCACTACTGAGCCGGATATCACAGCCGATGACCACCGTTTTAGGCTGATAAATCTGTCCATAAGCACGGCCAATTTTATAGGCAATCTCTTCATTGAGCTCGGTGCCGAGTTTGCCGCGAATGTCATAGGCTTTGAAGCAAGTCAGTTTGGTCATGTAAGTCATTAAAAACCCTGAAAATAAGAAAAATATATAATATATGCTAGGGCGTGTCCTCATTTGGCTTTACACCAAATAAACATGCAAGCAATGTAAATCATAGACTGGTAATTTCGTGCAAGCTTATCAAATCGGGTTGCAATCGCTCGGAAATTCTTCAATCTCGCAAACACATTTTCAACTAAATGTCTTAATTTATATAGATATTCATCAAACTCCTTATTCGATCTTTTACTATTTGATCTCATTGGAATGATGGGAATCATATCCTTGTTCTGGGCATATATTCTAATGTGCTCAGCATCATACCCCTTATCAGCAATGAGATAAGTTGCCTCGCCTACAGTATCAATCAGTTGTTTTGCAACTTGACTGTCGTGGACGCCACCCCCAGTGATTTTAAAATCAATCGGTAATCCATTCGCGTCGGTTGCAAGATGTATTTTTGTTGTTCGTCCACCACGTGATTGTCCAATTGCTCTTTCGAAACCATTCCGAGCTCCACTTGCATGTTGATGCACGCGTATGTAGCTTCCGTCAATGAATACCCATTCTTGATCCAAGACGCCTCGTAATCTAAAAAAA
>NZ_JAMXXS010000013.1:0-74639 GCF_024129595.1 Acinetobacter lwoffii
ATAGACGGAAAAGATTCGGTTTACGCATTAACTTAATTGCTGCACTCGTAAACCGGATAAACTTGCAATAATGACTTTCGCAAGAGATCTAATATAAAACATATAGATAGTTATTTAGTTTGGCGGACACCGCTTCCGCCAAATTTTAAAAACCCCAGTCGAAAGATTGGGTTTTTTTTATTTCTATGATTTTAATAAAACGATTTAAAATAAGCTGATAGCGAACAAAGTCAAAATTTTAAAATTCCATAATTAATAAATATTCTTTAATTGCCTACTTCAATTTTGATTAATGCCAACGCAATTCTTTCCACATGTTGGTAAGCCGGTTGTTCCAGTTCTTCACCAAAAATATCCGGGTCAATTTCTTCATAGGACCAGATTATATTTTGATGCTGTTTCATCAAATCTTTAAGATGCTGCAAAAACAGATTGCCATGTTCAGTCACGGTCACACCGGTATATAGAAATAAATGTCCGCCAGAATTCAGGCGCTGTAGACCTTCTTTTATAATCCTGAATGATAAATCACAGCCATCCAGCGCATTACCGCCATGACGATATTGACGTTGTTCGGGATCAATTAAATACGGTGGATTAGCAAAAATCAGATCAAATTTTCCATCAAGATTGGAAAATAAATTACTTTGAACCGGATGAATATGGTTTAAGCCGGCAAAACTGATATTAATCTGGCTATAGAGCAAGGCTTTGGGATTCAGGTCTGCAACCATCATTTCATTCACATCTGGAAAATGTCTGGCAATACTGATTGCGGCTGCTGAAGTGCCACAACACATTTCCACGACCCGTTTGAAAGGGCGAGGCTGAGTAGCTAGATATTGCTTGAGATGATAGACAAAGCGATACGTATCCGGACCAAAAAATACCGCATCCTGCTGAGTGGTGGGAAAAGCTGAATGAATAAAAAGTTCGCCATCGAGTGAAGAAACCCGAACCTGACTCAAGTATTGATCTTCCTGAAACTGTAGAAGCTGATGTTCTTGCAATAATTCAAACAGAACGGGATCAAGATCAGTTTTTTTAAAGTTTAGATTCCAGCCAAAGATATCCTGAAGGGTTCTGTGCTTATAAATTTCATTCTTTTTCCGATTCAGAATTCGCTGGTGGGAAAGTGGTGTAATGGTCGTGAACTGATAATCTTGTTGTTTTAAAAAGGCTAATAAATAAAACAAAGCTTGTTGCTGGATGCTTTGCATCTCTAAAATCTGGTTCATACGAATATGCTCTTCTATTTATTTAACCTACATGAAAAGATCAATTCACTTTATGGCTGCAAAAGACAATATCAAAACCAGTCGCGAATGATCAAAGCTATACAGCACTGGATTCCATAGAAATGGATCAGTTTATATTCACCTAAATAATGCATTGCTTAGGTAAAAATGTGATGAGAATTGGTTGGATTTGTATAGGTAGCAGGCATAATTTTCTTAGTTAGGAAACCTTATTATGATATTGCCACCTATTATTTCTTATTTACGATTATATGTATAAAAAATGGCTATTAATCACTGGGATCAATAGCCATTAGAGCTGAGAGCTTTAAAAGCTTAGTTGGGTACTTCCGGCAAATCAAACCAGATCACTTGCGCATCTTCGCTTGCTTTAATTTCTGTATCATCTAGAAAAGCAATTGCGCCGCCCGCTTCCACTGTATGTTCAGCGATCTGGACAGTGCCAGAAACAACATGTACATAATTAATATGCTGGGTCGCTTTCACTTCCAGACTTTGGCCTTGCTGAATCACCGCAGTTTTGACTTCGGCATTCTGACGAATATGCATCGGTGCATTGTCATTCGGACCACAAATCAAATGCCACTGGTTCGGTTGCTCATGCGGGTCAAGACGGATTTGCTGATAGTTCGGCTTGGCATCACGTTCATTTGGAATAATCCAGATTTGCAGTAAATGAACCTGTTCATCGCCCTGGTTCATTTCACTGTGTCGCACACCTGTTCCTGCACTCATCAGTTGCCATTCACCCGCAGCGATTCCGCCATGATTGCCCATGCTGTCCTGATGGGTAATGGTTCCTTTTAGCACACAGGTCAGGATTTCCATATTGTCATGTGGATGTGTGCCAAAACCCTGATGACCATCAATTAAATCATCATTAATAACGCGTAAGGCGCTAACACCCATATACTTTGGGTTATACCAGTTACCAAATGAGAAGCTGTGTTTAGACTCCAGCCAGCCCATTTTTACATGACCACGATTTTCGCTCGGATGTAGAAAAGCATTCATGATTTCATCTCGACATTATTTTTAACTTGAGATCATCATACTGTCGTTTTAACACTGAAAAAATCTCAAATAGGCGACAGATCATTGCATTTTTGCAACGACATAGCTGAAAGTAAACATCAGGAATAAAAAAGCCCGCTTAAAAGCAGGCTGTTTTATTTAAATCGTTAGGCCGATCATCATTCCAAGAAACGAACCGTTACGCCAGATTTGACTTTACGGCCAAGATCATTGGCATCCCAGTTAGTCAAACGAATACAACCATGCGACGCTGTTTTCGAAATGGTAGACGGGTTTGGTGTCCCGTGAATACCAAATGATTTCTTGCTTAAACCAATCCAGATATTCCCGACAGGACCGTTAGGACCTGGTGGTAAAGATAGTGGTTTTAAGTTTTTACCTTGTACAAAGTTAGAAGGTGAGTAGCTGTACCAAGGGTTTGGTGCAACACCTGTTACTTTATAGGTCCCGGTTGGAGATGGTGTATCCGCACTACCAATGGTGGCAGGGAATGACGCGATCATTTGATTTTTACTGTTAAATAAGTACAGTTGTTTCGCACCTTTATGTGCAACAATCAAGTGAATACCTTCAGGCAAGTCATTGCGTACATTGCTGACCAGTAATTTTTCACCCACTTTATTAAAGTTAGCATTTGGATTGAGTTTCTTTAAGAAATTCTCATCCATATGGAATTTTTCACTCAACATTTCACTGACACGTGTGTAGTACAGGCCTTTCATTTTCGCCTGTAACGCATAATCTGAAGGAATAGACTTGGCAAATGGGCCTGCCAGATCTTTTTCAGTAATGGTGTATTCAATAAAGGTTGGCTTAGAACCCTGACGTGCCACCAGTTTATCCCAGGTTTCCTGAGTCAAAACACCTGTCGGTTTGATGCCATTCATTTGCTGGAAAGACGCAATCGCTTTCAGTGTGTTTTTACCGCTGGTTCCGTCAATCGCACCCGGTGATGCATGGGCATTATTCAGCATGACATGCGCACGTGCGTAAACTGGGAATTGACCTGCACCGATATTTTCATACCATTGGGCATTGTTTAAGCCATCTAAAGTCCACGAAGCTTTGGTCGCCGCAGAGTTAGTCGGTGCTTTAGTATTTAGTGCTGCGCCAATAGAAGCAGTCTGATCTTCGGTATCCTGTAGCTCATTCAGCGCTTCAGATGCCTGTTTTAAGTCTTGTTGTTCTTGTGCGGTAATTTGCGCTTCTGCAGGTGCTGCTTGGGCCGCTGAAGCTTCAGTTGCTAGTGGATCAATCGGATCTTGCACTGCAACATCAGTCACCACTTGGGGTTTTAATGGTTGTTCAGCAGTAGACGCGGCAAAAACTTGACCTGCGAAAATGCAACCTAGACTCACAGCGAGCATTGTGCGAACGAACATGTAACTCAACCTCAAGAATTATTTCTTTAACTATGTGAAAAAACACTATAAGTATTACAGAAAAAATGTGGAGATGCAGTAGTTGTTTTGTGTAAATCACTAGGTCGCCGTTCAATCCGATCGGTTTTTAAAGTTGCCAGAAGTTATTAAAACTGCGGCCTTTTTGCTATGATGTTGGCAATGTCAAAGAAAGATGGGAATGTGAATGACGACCTTAAAAAATGATCGTTTTCTGCGCGCATTGTTGCGTGAGCCTGTAGATGCTACGCCAGTATGGATGATGCGTCAGGCTGGCCGTTATTTGCCTGAGTACCGCGAAACGCGTGCCAAGGCAGGAGATTTCCTTTCGCTTTGCAAGAATACTGAACTGGCCTGTGAAGTGACTTTGCAGCCTTTGCGCCGTTATGATCTTGATGCCGCGATTTTATTCTCAGATATCTTGACGGTTCCGGATGCTTTGGGACTGGGGCTGTATTTTGAAGCCGGTGAAGGCCCGAAATTTCACAAGACTATCCGTACCGAACAGGATGTGGCCAATCTGCCTGCATTTAATGCCAAATCGGATCTGGATTATGTGATGAATGCCGTTTCGACTATTCGTTCAGCCTTGGGCGGCCAGGTACCTCTGATTGGTTTCTCGGGCAGTCCATGGACTTTGGCAACATATATGGTCGAAGGTGGTTCAAGCAAGGATTTCCGTTTTACCAAACAGATGATGTATGCACAGCCTGAAGTTTTGCATGCTTTACTGGATCGTCTGGCTGATGCAGTGACCGAATATTTGAATGCGCAGATTGATGCGGGTGCACAAGCGGTACAGATCTTTGATAGTTGGGGTGGGGCATTAGCACATCGTGAATATATCGAGTTCTCGCTGAACTATATGCAGAAGATTGTCGCTGGTTTACAACGTGAGAAAGATGGCCGCAAGATTCCGGTGATTCTGTTTACCAAAGGTGGCGGCCAATGGTTGGAACCGATGATTGCGACAGGCGCAGATGCGTTTGGTCTGGACTGGACGACGCCACTAAATGTCGCTCGTCAAACCGTTGCCGGCCGTGCAGCACTTCAAGGTAACCTGGATCCTGCAACTTTATATGGCTCATCAGATACCATCATTAAAGCAACAAAAGCCATGCTGGATGATGCCTATGCCAATGGCGAGAAAACCGGTTATGTTGCCAATCTGGGTCATGGTATTACCCAGTGGGTTGATCCGGCGAATCCAAAAGCATTCATTGATACCGTACATGAGTATAGTGCCAAATATCTTTAGGATGTAAACCTTGATCGATCTATTCAAATCAGGGTTTGAATTTACTTATAAGGCAGCTTCGGCTGCCTTATTTGGGATTTTACTCCTGCTGGCTTTTGCGCTGACTGCTTCTATGGGCAGCGATCTCTTCTTCGGTTTTTACCGGTATGACTATCTGCTGTTTTTTGCCTTACTGATTCAGGTGGTGCTGCTTTATATCAAGCTGGAATCGTGGGCTGAAGCCAAAGTGATTGCGCTCTTTCATCTCATGGCCATGGTGATGGAAATCTTCCTGACCCATCCGGCAATTGCTTCCTGGCATTACCCACAGCCCGCGGTATTTAAAATCCTGACCGTGCCTTTATTTGCTGGTTTTATGTATTCTGCGGTCGGCAGCTTTTTTGCCCGTTCTTTACGTCTATATCAGGTTTCATTCGAAAAATTGCCGCATTTCAGCCATATGCTGGCATTGGCTGTCTTGTCTTATATTAATTTTATGAGCAAGTTTTTTATTCCCGATTATCGTCTGATTCTATTTGTCTGGAGCGTGCTGATGTTCTGGAAAACCAAAATCCGCTTTCAGCTGAATCAGCATGCTTTTCAGTTGCCGATGTTACCCGTACTGCTGATTCTGGCATTTATTATCTGGATTGCCGAGAACATTAGTACCTTTTACCAGATCTGGCTTTATCCAAGCCAGATTGAGCAATGGCATATGGTGGGATGGGGCAAACTCGGATCTTGGTATTTATTATTATTGCTGAGTTTGGTGTTGGTACTGAAAATCTTGGGACAGCGTAATTCACAAGGCGATTGGACGCTCAAAGAAAAGTAAAATCAATCAGGTTATGTTTATGTAAAGTATACATTTTTTCAATTGCGCCAAACTTGACTTGTCGCTACTCTGCTGAGTATGTAATTTAAATTACATCATTAGAGTAATAACAAAGATTGCATGAGAATAATTGGAGAATAACTATGTTTAAAAAAATTATGCTGGCGGCAGTATTGGCGACTGGTTCAAGCATGGCGATGGCTGACCGAGATGTCGGTTGTGGTATCGGAAGTCAGGTGTGGGCGGGTCAGTCTGGTATTATTCCTAAACTCTTAGCAGGTACGACCAACGTTCTGTTCACGAATCAGTGGCTCGGGATCACTTTTGGCACTTTGGGTTGTAGCCAGGGCGGTACCGTAACCGCTCAAGTGGTGACCTTTACCAATGAAAACGCTGAAGCACTGGCGCGTGATATGGCAGTCGGTGAAGGTGAAAGCCTGAATGTTCTGGCTGAACTTTTGAATATTAAATCTGAAGATAAAGCTCGTTTCTTTAGCGTTTCTAAGCAGAATTTCTCTGAAATCTATTCCGAGCAAAACCAGAATACATTACAAGTTTTAAGCACCTTACAAACTGTGATGGCGAAAGATGAAGTATTGAAATCCTACATCTGATCCGCACCTCAAAAACCCTGCTGTTCTGGCAGGGTTTTCTTATGACTAAAAGAAATTGATGAGAATAAGTTAACTGAATGAAATATGCGTTCTTTGTGTTGGGCCTGACATTTAGCCCTTTAAGTTTTTCTAGCGAGATTAATCCAGACATTCAGCATTATATAGCTCAGGCCGAAACCCAGCGTCTGGATCAGAGCACTACCTGGCAACGTCTCATGTATGCCAATCCCCACGGTCATAGCGAGGTTAACTATTCGGGCTATTTCCTGGCAGAGCAGGGAAAAACTGATCTAAAAAAGGAAATGCAGCATAACATTCAGGCTTTATTTTTGAGCGCAGAGCCGAATCAGTCTGTTCGCTGCAAGTTTCCGGCACGCAGCAGCTGGTTAATACAGCAATTGAATATTTCCGAGCAACAATTGCCTGCGGTCAGTTGCCCGGATTTGGATAAATGGATTGGCGAGGTCAAGCCTTATCAGGCAACCCTGATCTATGCCACGGATTTTATGGGTAATCCCAGCTCGATGTTTGGTCATACCTTGTTGCGTCTGGACCCTAAAGACCAGCAACAACTCAATCTGATTTCTTATGCGGTCAACTATGCTGCGACGGTCGATGGCAATGACAACTGGTCCTTTGCCTGGAAAGGGCTGACTGGACAATATCCGGGTGAATATTCACTGATGCCGTATTACCGCAAGGTCAAAGAGTATGGTGACTTTGAAAGCCGGGATTTGTGGGAATATGAATTAAACTTAAGTCCGCAAGAAACCAGGTTTTTGGTACAGCATCTCTGGGAAATGCAAAATGTAAGTTTCCCTTATTATTTTATCAGTGATAATTGCGCTTATCGCCTACTGGGACTGTTTGATCTGGTACGTCCCGAGCTAAATCTACAGAAACAGTTTAATTCGACTGCGATTCCGATTGAAACACTAAAAGTAGTAGAACAGCAGGGCTTGATCAAACAGAAAGTTTACCGTCCGGCGCTTGAAACTCAATTGCTGGCACAGTCCAGACAGCATGGCAAAGCGCTGGCAAAAACTGCGCATAAGCTGGCTTATGCAGAAAAAGGTGCAATGCCTTCAATCTTGCAGCCCTATCCGGCAGAAGATCAGGCCAAAATTCTGGAAATGGCCTATGATCATTTATATCTGGACTTTCTCCGACAAACAGTCGATAAATCATTTTCCCAGCCACGTTTTCGCAAGTTATTAGGCTTAAGAAGTCAGCTGAATATCGAGAAGCAGCGTAAAGCGCCTGAACGTCCAAAAATAGACCCGGTACAAAGCCATCATGCACGGAATATCAGTCTTCAGGCCGGACAGGTTCAGGGTGAATCCTTTGTCCAGCTAGGGCATCGGCAAGCCTATCATGATCTCATCGACCCGCAAGGCGGTTTTCGAACCGGCACACAATTGCTGTTTCTGGATGGGGCTTTGCAATATCGTGACAGTGAACTCAAACTGGAGCATCTGGATCTATTGACTGTCAATTCCTATAACCCCGTCAATCCGTTTAATACGCCATTGTCCTGGGGTTTTAATCTGGGCTGGCAACAGGAAGCACTGAATGCGCATGGCCAGTTTAGTGAAGATGAGCAGCATGGCGTTGCCAGCTTAAAAACTCAGGTCGGTTATAGCTGGGCAAATGTCAGCCGTGAACATCTATGTTATGCGCAAATGCAAACTCAGCTACAGGCAGGCAAGGCACTGGATCAAGGCTGGCGCGTAGGTGCTGGCCCTACTGTGGGGTGCCAGAATATCTGGAGCGATCAGATTAACAGTCTGGTGCAGGTGGAACTGCCTTATTGGGAAGATTCGCATCGCTGGCAGCTGAAACTGAATACTGAACTCCAATATGCATTCAATCCACAACATGCACTTCGGCTGTCTTGGGAATATCAGCAACAGCAGTCCAAAGACTGGGATCAATGGAGTCTTGGTTTGATTCGGTATTTTTAAGATTTATTTAAAACTATTGATAAAGTGCTGTGTATCCATGAGGCTACTGTTTAGTTTTCCCTTGTATAAAAAGATTGGCTTGGTTTGGTACAAATAATCTGGTCGATATTTTAGGAAAAATACCTGATATTTGCTATATTTCTCACATAATGTGAGTGCAAATTGCAAGGTTTTGGGGAACAGACAGTATGAATAATGAATGCATGGCAAGACTGGCCGAGCAGTGGGAGCAGATCTGTCAAAATTATTCATCTGATGACTTATTGCATGCCTTTCACTTTATTCAAGATCATTCCCTGATTCTGGTGGAAGAATTCTATAAAAACATGCTCATTGAAAAGGAATCTGCAGAATTCTTTTCCGATGACTTGATTCAACAGCGCTTGCGCGACACTTTAAATGCCTGGCTACTTGAAAGCTTTAGTGTAGGGATTAATAAACGCTATGCCGATGCTGTGCAGAAACAGGCGATGGTGGGACATGTGCATGCGCGTGTCGGAATTCCGTCCTGGCTGATCATGCGCGGTGTACGTGAAATTGAGCGTAAAATGTTTGAACTGCTGGATGAGAATCCTCACCACAGTATGTTGACTACCTGCAGTTATATTGTCCAAATCATGGGATTTGCCACAGAAGTCATGTGCCGATCTTATGAAGCCAAAACAGCCATGAATCAGGAAATTAAACACAGTTATCGTGTTTTTTCAGCGATGCAGGATGTAGCCGTACAAAAAGATAAACAGCGCAGTTCATTGCTAGACTGGGAAAATGAGCTCATGTTCAAGGTCTTTTCTGAGCATGAGAAATTGAATCATCCGATGCTGTCCAAGTCGGAGTTTGGTTTATGGTTTATCCATAAAGCCTCTTATGCTTTTACCGGTTCTGATCAGGTCGATTTAATCATTGAACGAATTTATCAGGTCGATGAACTTAATCAAGATATCATGGACTATACGGACAAAAACAATATGCTGGGACTGATCCAGCAGATCCGTGACTTAAACCGCGAAATTCAGCTGCTGGTGGACCAGTTATTTCAAGTGGCCGAATATATTGAATCCGGTAATGATTCATTGACCCAGTTATTGAATCGTCGTTATTTGAATACGATTATTTCACGAGAAATCACTTTTTCCCGCAAGAATCATACGCCTTTGTCTTTACTTGCTATTGATGCCGACTATTTCAAAAGTATTAATGACAAATTTGGACATGCAGCAGGTGATCTGGCCTTGAAATTTCTGGCCGAAGCATTGCAAAAATACAGTCAGGGCAGTGATTATGCTTTCCGGGTCGGCGGCGAAGAGTTCTTGCTGTTACTGGTGGATACTGATGAAAAACGTGCCCTGAATATTGCCGAAAGTGTGCGTAAATATATTGAAAATGGCATGATTAATTCGGCACAAGGCCAGCAGTTTAAATTTACGGTCAGTATTGGTTGTGTGCTTTATGATGGACATCCGGATTATCAGCGCTTCCTGAATGCGGCAGATTCTGCCTTGTATATGGCGAAGAACAACGGGCGTAACAGAGTCTATATGGCTCATCAGTCCTTGAACCCAGTCGCACAGCCACTCTCTGTTTAAATAAAAGGTTTTATCCAGTTGCAGATTGCTGCTCTATAAATTCCTGAAATTTCTGTTTTTGCTGAAGATATTCGGGATGATTTTTAGCTTCATCCCATTTCTGTTTAAAAATTTTGGCAGCAGCGGCTTTAACAGGATCTTCCTGATTGCGTGGCAGCTCGGAACGGCCATGCGCGCCACTTAAACCTTTTTTGTCTTCCGGAACTGGGCCGTCGTATTTTTTGCCGCCTTTATGATTGGCATAACGCCGGGCACGGGTAAAACCCATCTGTAAAAACTTGCGTGCCATGTCCGCACCAACAAAATCTTTTTGTTTTAAATAGTCCAAGAAAAGCTGATAGATTTTCTCGCTACTGGCTTGGGCTTTTGCTTCATCTGCAAAGCGCCAGTGTGGCAGGATTTCCGATTTATAAGGCTCAACCAGTAATACACCTTGTTCACCACGGCCAATCCGGTAGAGCTCGGGTCGTTTACGAAAATTAATCTTTGCAAAGTCCAGAGAATAATCAAAACTATTCGAAACTACACGTGACGGACGTTTTGGTGGGGTTACTTTGGCAGATGACTTCATATTCGGCCTTTTCTGAAATTTAAAATTATTCGATATTTCAGCTAATACAAATTATAAAAATGAAAGGGCAGGACACAGAAAAGCCCCTGGCATTTAGAACTAGGGGCTTTCATTTTACTTCGATTTTTTTGAACTGGTCTTCGAGGTTTTAGCCTTGGTTGACTTGCTCTTAGAGGAGCTACTCGACTGCTTTTTAGCAGGCGCCGATTTTTTTGAAGAAGACTTTTTCACTTTAGTGTCGTCTTTACTCTTGTTGCTGCTTTTCGCTTTAGCCGGTTTTTTCGCGGAAGAGGTCTTTTGGTCTTTCGCTTTATCACTGGCTTTTGAGCTCGAATTTTTCTTCGCCTTCACTTTTTCATCTTTGCTGGCATTGTCTTTCTTAGAAGATGCCGCTTTAGATTTACTGCTCGCCGCTTTTTTAGTGACTTTGCGATCACTGTCTTTGTCACTACTCTTATTCGACTTTTTCAGTTTCTCATCTTGGGTCTTTTTAGCAGTTTTTGCTGATTTTTTGCTGTCTTTCGCCTGGTTATTTTTACTATTCGCCATGGTTACTTTCCTTATCATTAAAAATCAATCAGAAAGATATAAAGCGCTTTGCTGTATATCAACTTCAAATTACTTTAATGGGAGAGCGGCAGGATTAAAACTTTATCGTGTATCCAAGTGTAGGCTTGTTGCAAACACAAGCAGGAATTGTTTGAGTTCTAGACTGAAACATAGCAAGTTTTGGGACAGGTCTTTAAACCCTGTTACCAGGTGTTATTTATAGCAAGTGAGCTTTTGAATTAAGTATTGATATCCTCTTCCTTTAAAAGCAAAAAACCCCGAATGATCGAGGCTTTGAGTAACTTATTTTTAAGCTTTAATAATTAATAGCTTTCTGGAACCGCACTTAAAAATTCACGACGTGTTTCTTTGTCGGTTTTAAAATCACCAATAAATGATACCGTACGTGTGGTTGATTCCTGCTTGCCTACACCGCGCATCATCATGCACATGTGCGCAGAATCAATCATTACTGCAACACCGCGTGCTTTAGTGACTTCAGCCACTGCTTCTGCAATTTGCTGAGTCAGATTTTCCTGAATCTGCAAACGGCGTGCAAACATTTCAGTAATACGGGCAAATTTAGACAGGCCTAAAACATGACCTTCTGGCAAATAGGCGATATGTACGCGGCCATAAAATGGCAATAAGTGATGCTCACATAGCGAATAAAATTCGATGTTTTTGACCAGTACCATTTCACGGTTATCGGAAGGGAAGACCGCCTTGTTGGTCACTTCTTCAAGTGTCTGGCTATAACCCGAGGTTAAATATGAAAATGCTTTCGCAGCGCGCACAGGCGTATCTTTGAGACCAGGGCGATTTAGATCTTCGCCAACGGCAGTAAGAATGTTTGCGTAGGATTGCTGCATAGTCATATGACGTATTCACTTAAACTGAGAATGAACAAGGACGGCATTGTAGCAGAAAACTTTTACAATGCCTTGTTTTGAGGCTAAAACCGTTTACTGTTTGAACTTTGGATTCTTTTCTGCACGTTTGAGCAAAACCAATACCGCACCGGTACCGCCTTGCTTTTCAGGTGCACTGACAAATGCCAAAACATCGCGATGCTGACGCAGCCAGCCGTTGACATAGGTTTTTAAAATCGCTTCTGGACCTTTACCATGTACGATTTTAATCACGTTCTGGTTTTCATCTTTGGCGATTTGAATAATCTGCAGCACGGCTTGACGCGCTTCTTCCACAGTACAGCCATGCAGATCCACAGCTTCAAACCAGCGCAAGTTACCGGCTTTCAAGTCTTCAAACACTTTATGCTGCAAGGTGGCGATGCGATAGCTCAAGTTGGCCTGACTGCCGACAGGATTGAGCATGGCCTGAGTATCTGATAAAGCCATTGCCTCTGTTTCCAGCGGGCCAGTAGCTGCTGCACGCTTTGCCAAGATTTGTGCATCCGGCTTTTTCTTGCGTGGTTTGTCCAGTTGAACCGTATTTCCCGATTCAATTTTTTGTACGCCCTGCATTTGCTTGCGGAATAATTCCAGTTCTTCTAACGCTTCTTGCTCGACAGTCTTTTCAACAGGTGCAGCAACGACCGCAGGCGTTTGCGGCTGTGTAATTTGCTTCTTAAAAGATTTCAGCAGGTTGTACTGATCTTTAGATAATGAAGAATCGTGTTTACTCATAATGTAAAAACAAGGGAGATGCGGAATTTACAAGAATTATAGTCTGAAAATAGACAAAGGAGAACTGAATTGCGTTCATGACATTGCTGAGGATTTTAAATACGCTCGAGAATCTATGATCTACTTTTCAATATTGAAAATAAAAAAGCCCAATCCTGAGATTGGGCTTTTTTAATGCTTAGGTGAGCATTTACATTTTAAACCGCTTCAGGCTCACCAAACAGATCGCGGAAAGTATGATCCGGACGTGGTTGTTTCATGAAGCTTTCGCCGACCAGAAAGGCGTGAATATCATTTTTCTGCATCATCGCAACATCCGCAGGTGTGGCAATACCACTTTCAGTCACCAGCAGGCGTGAAGGGTCCAGTAATTTTTTCAAACGTAATGATGTGTTTAAATCCACATCAAAGGTTTTTAAATTACGGTTATTTACACCGAGCAGACAACGATCAGAAAGTTTTAAAGCACGGGATAGTTCTTCTTCATCGTGAACTTCAACCAGTACATCCAGATGATGTTCAAATGCAGTTTTAGACATTTCTTCTAACTGCTGATCAGACAGGCAAGCCACAATTAGCAAGATACAGTCTGCATGCAGAGCACGTGCTTCGATAACTCCATAAGGATCGATCAGAAAGTCTTTGCGCAGTGCAGGCAGGTCGCAATGTGAACGGGCAATCTGAATGTTGTCATCGTGACCCTGGAAAAAGTCTACATCGGTCAGCACCGATAAACAGGCTGCACCTGCCTCCTGATACTGTGCTGCAATTTCCGCAGGGTTAAAGTTCTCGCGAATAATGCCCTTAGATGGCGAAGCTTTCTTAATTTCAGCAATGACACCCGGACGTTTCGACACTAAAGACTGGGCAAAACCACGCACAGGTGATGCACCTTGTGCCAGTTCTTCCAGATCTTTATAGCTTTTCTGCTTTAAACGTAGGGCAAATTCTTCTTTTTTACGGTCAACAATTTTGCCTAAAATTGTATTTGCGATATCCACCATGATCAAAATCCCTGACCGAATTAAGCTTCGTAATGTTTAATAGTTTTGGTAAATTCAGACAGTACACTCATTTTCTCAAGTGCCTGACCGCCATAAATAATGTCATGTGCCAGCGCAACACCTTGCTTATAGCTGCTGGTCAAACCAGAGACATAAATACCTGCACCAGCATTCAGCGCGATCATGTTCGCTGCTTTATCACCGATGTCTGATTTCTTCTTGCCCAGCGCATCTTTGATCAAAGCCAGACTTTGCGCAGAATCTTCCACAATCAGTCCGGTCAGGGTTTGCGACTCAATATCGACCGATTCAGGAATAATTTCCCATTCAGTGACTTCACCATTTTTCAGTTCAGCAACATGAGTTGAAGAGGCAATACTGATTTCATCCAGACCATCACGTGAATGTACCACCATCACATGTTCAGCACCGAGCTGTTTCATGACTTCCGCAATCGGACGGCAGAGTTCATTGGAAAATACGCCAATGACTAAACGATTTACTCCGGCCGGATTCGTAAGCGGGCCAAGTAAATTGAAAATACTACGAATTCCTAATTCTTTACGTGGGCCGATTGCATATTTCATGGCTTGATGATGATTCGGCGCAAACAGGAAACCGACACCAACGTCACGGATACAGCGTTCAATCTGCTGCATGTTCAGGTCCAGGTTAATCCCGGCCTGTTCCAGTAAATCCGACGAACCTGATTTGGTCGAAACGCCGCGGTTACCATGTTTGGCAATGGTTGCGCCCGCTGCTGCAATTACAAATGCAGAAGCAGTAGAAACATTAAACAGGTTCTGGCCATCACCGCCTGTACCCACGATGTCCACTAAATATGGAATATCACTGACATCAATTTTGGTAGCCAGTTCACGCATAACACGTGCAGCTGCAGTAATCTCATCAATGCTTTCGCCTTTTAGGCGTAAGCCCATCAGCAGGGCACCAATCTGGGCATCGGTCGCTTCACCTGACATGATGGCACGCATCACGTCTTGCATTTGATCCTGAGTCAGGTGAATGTTTTTAGTAATATTGCTTAAAGCTTGTTGAATATTCATAAGATGTTCTTAGGCATAAATTTCGAGAAAGTTTTTAAAGATTTGATGACCATGCTGGCTCAGAATCGATTCAGGATGGAACTGCACGCCTTCGACCGGCAATGTCTTATGTTTCACACCCATAATTTCTTCCATAGAGCCATCCGCTTCATTGGTCCAGCAGGTGACTTCCAGACATTCGGGCAAGGTAGCTTGATCAATCACCAGTGAATGATAGCGCGTTGCAGGAAATGGAGAAGGAAGATTGCTGAAAATCCCGGTATCACTGTGGTACATATCAGACAGACGGCCATGCATGACACGTTTGGCACGCACGATATCACCGCCAAATGCCTGCCCAATACTTTGATGACCAAGACAAACGCCCAGTAAAGGAATTTTGCCAGCAAAATGCTGAATGGCAGGAATAGAAATTCCTGCCTCACTTGGCGAGCACGGGCCGGGGCCAATCACTAAATACTTAGGTTGCCATCGCTCTATATCTTCCAATGTCACGGCATCATTACGGACTACTTTTACTTCTTGATTCAGTTCGCCAAAATATTGGACGATGTTATAAGTAAAGGAGTCATAGTTGTCGATCATTAAAAGCATGAGCTTAACCTATTGAAATTAATGCACTTAACTGTGCTAATGTTGTCCAGATCGTACTTTATTTATACGTGTTGCAAGCACTTGCCTGACACAACTAAATCATTGATTTCATTGTGTGAAAATAAAGCACGCTTCATCATAGCAAAAAATAGCCCCATTCGGCGCAACAATTTCGCTCAATTTATTGGCTTTAAAAACCTGTAGAAAATTAAATAAAATTTTATAATGATTTAAAGTAATAGGCTTACTCATAGAAAGATTTAAAAGGCTATTTTTTAGAGTAAAACTTAAAAATGAAAAAATTAAGGTCAAAGAGAGGTAAAATGCTTGATGAAAAAAACATCACTTGAATAATTAAGCTTTATATAAACTTTTCTATTGAAAGTAGATTTAAAGAAAATGCCTCATAATAGGCATACAATCCCAAATGAATCGCAAAATTTTCTTTACTGATATCTACTAAAAAAAGCTCAATTTTTAGCCAAAAACAAGTAAAAATATAACAAAAGTAAGAAAAAGCAGCATATTTGCTATAAAAAGCTATGTTTCTTATACATTTTTATAGATACATGCACTATTTAGGTGCGCTAAAAAATAAAGCTGAAATAAAATAAATGAAGAATGCTTGAATATAGTGCATTTAGTTTTGCAGCTAGTATAATAGCCGCAAAGTATTTTTGTCACTTCATGATTTCTTATAAAGATTTCAAGATTTTATCTATACTTTTAAAAGTTGGTACGGTAATTGCTTAATAACTATCAACTGCTAACACGCACTTCACGGGTGCAACAAAAACATCGGAGCAAAATGAGCATGGCGAACAAGGTCCTTCAACTCATACAAGAAAGTGGCGCAAAATGGGTCGATTTTCGCTTTACTGATACCAAGGGTAAAGAGCAACACGTCACTTACCCAGCAGACAGTATTGATGAAGATACATTTGAAGACGGCAAAATGTTTGACGGTTCTTCAATTGCAGGTTGGAAAGGCATCGAAGCATCGGACATGATTTTACGTCCGGATGCGGCAACAGGTTTTATCGACCCGTTCTTTGCAGAGCCAACAGTTGTTGTAACTTGTGACGTAATCGAGCCATCAACTGGTCAAGGTTATGATCGTGACCCACGTTCGATTGCGCGCCGTGCAGAAGAATATTTGAAATCTACCGGTATCGGTGACACTGCATTCTTTGGTCCAGAACCAGAATTCTTCGTATTTGACGAAGTAAAATGGGAAATCGACATGTCTGGCGCGCGCCATACATTGATCGCTGAAGAAGCTGCTTGGTCAACTAACAAAGACTACGAAGGCGGTAACTCTGGTCACCGTCCACGCGTAAAAGGCGGTTACTTCCCAGTTCCTCCTGTAGATTCTTCACATGACATGCGTGCAGACATGTGTGCGCGTATCGAAGACATCATGGGTCCAGGTCGTGTAGAAGTACATCACCACGAAGTTGCTTCTTGCCAGTTAGAAATTGGTGTGAGCTTCAACACTATGGTGCGTAAAGCAGACGAAGTTCAACAGTTCAAATATGCGGTTTGGAACGTTGCGCATCAATATGCAAAAACAGCAACCTTTATGCCTAAACCAATGGTTGGCGATAACGGTTCTGGTATGCACGTGCATATGTCGATCTCTAAAGACGGCAAAAACCTGTTTGCTGGTGATGAATATGCAGGCCTTTCAGAAATGGCGTTGTACTTCATCGGTGGTGTAATTAAACATGCCCGTTCTTTGAATGCGATCACTAACCCTTCTACAAACTCGTATAAGCGTTTGGTTCCACATTTCGAAGCACCGATTATGCTTGCTTACTCAGCGCGTAACCGTTCTGCATCTATCCGTATTCCTTACGTGTCTAGCCCGAAAGGCAAGCGTATTGAAGCGCGTTTTCCAGATCCAATGATGAACCCGTACCTAGGTTTCGCGGCATTGTTGATGGCTGGTCTTGACGGTATTCAAAACAAGATCCACCCAGGTGAAGCTGCTGACAAGAACTTGTACGATCTTCCACCGGAAGAAGAAGCAAAAATCCCTACAGTGGCGCATAGCCTGGATATGGCGCTTGAAGCACTTCAAGCGGATCATGATTACCTGTTAAAAGGTGGCGTGTTCACGAAAGAAATGCTTGATGCTTATATCGAGCTTAAAACTGAAGAAGTTCGTCGTCTAAACACGACTACTCACCCAGTTGAATTTGATATGTACTACAGCTTGTAATTCATCACGAATTAAAGCGAAGAAAACCCGCGCATGTCGCGGGTTTTTTTGTATCATCTATTTATAATTTTAAATGATTGATGGGCTTAAATGGCACAACGTAAAAAGCACACCAGCTTTTATCCATGGATTGATCCAAAAGATCATGACAAAGGTTTCAAACTGAATTTCTCTGAAGTGACTTATCTTGAAGTGCGGCGGACTCCCGAGGGTTATAAGCAGGCTCAATTTGTGGCGCTGAAAAATCCTGAAATGGCGCTGGATTATGCTTATCCAGAATCATTTTATTTGAGTGCTGAAGGTTTTATTTTAATTAAAACCCCACAAGGCAAATATGAAATCATTGCAAAAACAGATAACTGTTAACAATGAATAGTCGTTCTAGAAATCAAAATCAGCGTGTGTTGCTGTCAACTCTGCCTGTTGAGTTAAAACCGTGGCTGTATGCATCGGGTTCACTCACGCAACAACTGACCGATTTGGCGCAAGGACAATTCCATGTCGAGCCAATTCAAGAGCATTTTCAGCGTTTAAGCTTTGCCAATGCCAAATGGATGCAGATGTCACATCAGCATACTTCCTGGGTGCGTGAAAGTTATCTCTACGGCTCGGAACAGTCTCCTTGGGTGAAAGCCAAAAGCATCTTTCCGATTTTAAGCCTGCAAAAAAAAGCCCGAATTTTTCAGCATATTGGCACCAAACCGATTGGCTGGTTTCTGTTTCAGCGCACTAATCCACTGTGCCAGCGCCGGGTAGTACTTTTAGATGAGGGCTGGACCCGTCAGAGCTGCTATACTTGGCACGGCTGTAAATTTATCGTACAAGAAACATTTTTACCGGCATTTGAACACTTTATACAAAATTCACGGGCTTGATTTTTATGGCAACCGCACAAGCAATCACCTGGCGTGAGCGTCTTAGCGCCTATTATTATCTTTGTCGTTTTGATAAACCGATTGGGACTGAACTGGTTTTTTGGCCTACCATGTGGGCGCTGTGGATTGCAGCTCAGGGCATGCCACGTATTGAAATTTTAATTCCCATGATTTTGGGTGTGATTTTTATGCGGGCGGCAGGCTGTGCCATTAATGATTTTGCTGACCGTAAAGTCGATGCACATGTGGAGCGTACTAAAAACCGCCCATTAGCGACCGGGATTATCAGTGCCAAAGAGGCCGTGATGGTATTTCTGGTTTTGGTGGCTGCCAGTGCCTGCTTGCTATTTTTTCTGCCAATCGAAACTTTTTACTGGTCATTTGGGGCTTTGTTTCTAGCGTTTATTTATCCTTTTATGAAGCGCTATACCCATTTGCCTCAAGTCTTTTTGGGTGCAGCATTTTCCTGGTCGATTCCGATGGCTTATACCGCAGTTGGGCAAACGCCGGATTTAACCTGCTGGCTTTTATATTTTGGCAATCTGGCTTGGACTGTAGCCTATGATACGCAATATGCAATCGCAGATCGTGAATACGATTTAAAGATTGGGGTGAAATCAACCGCGATCTTATTTGGTCGATATGATATTCAGATCATTAGCGCTTTGCAGGCCATTAGTATTCTTTTGATTGCTGTAGCACTTTGGCTAGAAAATTTACTGATTCCATTTGGTTTGGCTGCATTAATTGTTGTCGCTCTCGATTTTATTTACCAATGGTTTAAAACTCGAGATAAAAATCCACATTTGTGTTTCTGGGCGTTTAGGCATAACCGCTGGATTGGACTGATTATTTTTGCAGGAATACTACTGGCTTTGAGGTAGTGACTGTCTATCGACTGAGAAAAAAGCGTCCTATAAGGACGCTTTTGTTATTGCCTAATCTATAAGGCTTGAGCTATGACTTTATTTTGTTATATTGGGCAGTGTAATTAAATGACGAAATTAAAGCAGGTTTGTTATGTCTGAGCAGCCACAGCCCCGCAGTATCAAAAAGCTATTGATCTTCGGTACGCTTGCACTTTGTATTCCGGTATTTTTAATTAGTATGGCATTTCTTGCAGTGAATAGTGATGCTAAAAATCAGGAAAAATACAAGCAGCAGCAGGCAGATATGATTGCACGTATTGAAGCACGAGAAGCTGCGGAAAAGCTCAAAGCAGAGCAGGATGCTAAGGCAAATTCAACACAAGCTGTGTCTAAAAGTAGTGCAACAGCACCTTAATCTATCTAAAATCCCTTTGCACTTATCTAATACTGCAAATGTCTGTGTAGTAGATAGTTACATCGTTTGTCGAAAACTATTTCACTTGATTGTAGATATTTGATATTTCGTAACTAAGTAATCCGAACTCTAAAACAGAAAAATATAGTCACCCATCATACGATCGGTGGCTATATTTAAATCATCTTAAAGCAATTCTTTGCGCAATTGCTCAGGAGATTTAATTGAAAGTAGGGCGGGTGCTACATCTAGGGCTGTTTTAGCACCATATTGCTGAGTTTGATTCAGGCGGTAGCAGGCACGGGCATAAGCCACTAGAACACTTGCAGTAAACTCCGGATTGCTATTCAGCTTTAAAGAAAACTCAATCACCTGTTTTTGTGCATCACTGGTATTACCACTACGAATGACAAAACCGCCATGTGGCATATCCTGATGATCTTTCAGTAATGTTTCCTCACTGATAAAATTCACGGTCGTATTATAATCCGCAAAATAATCAGGCATGCTGACGATCGTTTGTTCAACTGTTGCCGCATCAGCCCCTTGTTCCAATACCACATAACAGTCACGATGATGTTTGTCTTTGGTGCTTAACTCAGGTCGTGCGCCACTGCGGACTTGTTCAATCGCATCAGTAGATGGAATGGTATATTGAACACCAGCTTTCACCCCAGGTACACGGCGGATCGCATCTGAATGTCCCTGGCTTAAACCTTTACCCCAAAAAGTATAAGTTTCGCCATCTGGTAATAACGCTTCACCAAATAAACGGTTAATCGAGAACATGCCAGGATCCCAGCCAATAGAAATCATGGCTGTTTTTTTGTTGGCAAGGGCAGGTGCATCGACTGCAGCATAGTATTCCGGAATACGTGCATGCGTATCAAAACTATCTACAGTGTTGAATTTGCTTGCGAAGATAGGAGCCTGTTGTGGCAAGTCATCTTTCGAGCCGCCACAAAGAATCAGTACATCAATTTTGTCGCTAAAATCATTTAATAGTGCATCCATGCTATACACTTGAGTTTCTGCAAAGCAAGGAGAGACGCTGCTTGGTGAGCGGCGAGTAAAAATACCGACAAGCTGCATATCAGGATTTTTTTGGATGGCAGTTTCAACACCGCGGCCAAGATTACCGTAACCCGCGATACCAATACGAATAGAATTTTGCATAAATAAATGATCACTGAATAAAAAAACAACGCCAAAAATAAGCAAGGTGATGATAGCTAGAAACGAAACAGGCCAATCAGGTCATCTGACTTATATTTTGTTTTCGAAAGGATTATAGAGCGATAACTTAAACTTTATCACCCTAATCCTGCAGAAAGGCAGGTTTAACTGAGAATGCTTGTGATGAGACGCTAAATTGGACGAGGATTGGCTAATTTTGAAGCACTAAAAGCTGCCGAGAAATTAAAAGCGGAGCAGGAGGTTTTGATCAATCCAATTCAAGCTGCACCGGAAAGTACTGCAATTGCCGCTTAACTTATCTTAAATCCCTTTGCAGTTGTCTGATAGTTGGAATCTGGGTGTATCGAATCACGGTATAGCCTGCTGCAATCAGCATCGCATCACGTTCAGCATCTTCCTGCTCTTTGCCAATATGACTCGGATCATCCAGTTCGACAATCGCCACTACATTATATTCACGATCAAGTACTACGAAGTCTGTGACTTTACGATTAAATTGATTACGCATTTTCATCTGATCGTGCGTGATCAAAGCACTAAACGCGACTTGTGCCAGAATATGATGATGGGGAAAGGCATCTTTCAGACGTGTAAACATCCTGCTTTCAAAAGCAGTAATGACGCGCTTCGGATAGAATTTCTTTTGACGGGTGAAGAGATGCGGAAAGAGCAGGCAAACTAATGCAAATGTTGCCAGGCAGCCAATCACAAAAAATATAAACTGACTCAAATCAAACACAGATCACAAAAGGGGAGAATAAAAAAACCCACTTCGCAATGAGTGGGTTTCTTCAGAATCTTGGCTCTCCCACCTGGGCTCGAACCAGGGACCTGCGGATTAACAGTCCGTCGCTCTACCGACTGAGCTATGGGAGAATAGATTGGCTCTCCAACCTGGGCTCGAACCAGGGACCTGCGGATTAACAGTCCGTCGCTCTACCGACTGAGCTATTGGAGAATCTGACAGCGATTATAGAGAGATTTGAAAAGGGGTCAAGGCACTTTTAGAAAAAAGCTGCAGAAATTGAATCAAGTGTTTTAAAAATAGCCGAAAAGGTTTGTAGTTCAAACTGTTATGTTTATGTAAACTGGTCTTAACAGCAAAATCGCGATCAGCCTTAATTTTGATAAGTGATCTGGAGCATAAGAAATAAGTTAGCTGATCGCGCATATAAATCAATATGATCTCAATTTAAAAAATACAGCTATAAAAAAACCCACTTCGCAATGAGTGGGTTTTTTAGAATCTTGGCTCTTCCACCTGGGCTCGAACCAGGGACCTGCGGATTAACAGTCCGTCGCTCTACCGACTGAGCTATGGAAGAATAGATGGCTCTCCAACCTGGGCTCGAACCAGGGACCTGCGGATTAACAGTCCGTCGCTCTACCGACTGAGCTATTGGAGAATCTGATCGGCATTTTAGGGAGGAATAACCAGGTCGTCAATCAATTAATGTAAAGAAATGAATTGTTTGCTTTATTAATATTCATTTAGTGTCTAAAAATAAAAAAATCACCCAAAATGGGTGATTTTTTTAGCTAAAGAAATAAAAAATTATTTCTCAACACCTGCAGGCTGACCTGCATATTTCGCATTTGCATAATCCCAGTTTACTAGGCTTTCTAGGAAAGTAGAGATGTACTTAGGACGAGCATTGCGGAAATCGATGTAGTAAGCGTGTTCCCAAACGTCAATCGTCAACACTGCAATTTTACCGTGCGCCATTGGCGTATCAGCATTTGAAGTTTTCATGATTGAAAGCTGACCGTTTACTTCATCAGCCACTAACCAAGCCCAACCTGAACCGAATTGAGTAGTTGCAGCAGCAGCAAATTCTTCAGCAAATTTTTCATAAGAACCGAAAGCTTCGTCAATTTTTGCAGCCAAAGTACCAGTTGCTTTACCGCCGCCGTTTTTAGCCATACAGTTCCAGTAGAACGTGTGGTTCCAAACTTGAGCCGCGTTATTGAAAACACCTGCTTTAGAAGCATCACCAGCAGTTGCTGTAATAATTTCTTCTAGAGTTTTGCCTTCAAGCTCAGTACCAGCGATCAGGTTATTCAGGTTAACCACATAAGTGTTGTGGTGTTTGTCGTGATGGTATTCTAAAGTTTCTTTGCTGATGTGTGGAGCAAGATCTTCGTAGCCGTAAGGTAATGCTGGTAAAGTAATGGTTGTCATGTTTTCAATTCCTTGCATTTTGCTGGGTTTTAACAATAAGTGGCTTCATTGTAATAGATAATCGGGCAGAAATGGGCATCGTGTATAAATAACAATACAGAATAAAGCCTGAAAATATATGAATAAAGCCACTGATCATAACCGTCAGTCGAATTAAATCGGATTGTTTAATTCGAAATAATCATACTCAATATTAAACTGTTCTGAAATAGCCTTGGCCAGGCGTTGCACACCGTATTTTTCAGTCGCATGATGGCCACAGGCATAATAATGCACATCCAGTTCCTGAGCTTCATAAAAGGTACGTTCGCTTACTTCACCTGAAATATAGGCATCACAGTTCTGTAGTGCCGCTTTTTGAATATAATCCTGCGCACCGCCGGTACAGAAACCGACTTTGTGGATTTGAGTTTTGTCAGCAGGCAGGTGAATCGCATCAAAGCCCAGCTTTTCTGAAACATAATTTTTAAAATCTTCCGGTGTCATCTGCTGTTTTAAATAGCCAATATTGCCAATTGGACGTTTTTCATTCGGATCAAGCTGTTCGATATTTTCGAGTTCTAATAAATCTGCAATGGCAGCATTATTCCCCAGTGTTGGATGACTGTCTAAAGGCAGGTGATAGCCAACCAGTGAGATATCATGTTGAATCAGAGTCTTAATTCGTTTGCCGCGCATGCCGGTAATTGGATAGGCTTCACCTTTCCAGAAATAACCATGATGAACCAGCAATAAATCTGCGCCTTGTGCAATTGCGGCTTCAATTGCACTCTGGGAGGCGGTCACGGCACAGAGGATTTTATTCACCTCGGATTTGCCTTCAATCTGCAAGCCATTCGGTGCATAGTCCTTAAATTCACATGCTGCCAAAGTCTGGTCACACCATTGAATAATATCGTTCAAATTCGCCATAAAATTCCTGTAAGTTTAAAAACTTGCCCATATTTATTTATAGGTCTAATTGTAACTAAAGCTGCACAAATCTCTGTGGAATTTTTTGTGTTTAGTTATGTATTTAGCATTACAATAGGACATAAATTACTTAGTCATCAACGAATTAAAATATTTTAGAGGATAGCAACGTGCGCCGCACCTTTACATGGTTACCCTGGGTGTTACTGATTTTAGTCATTATCGGTTTTTTGGGGTGGCAACAACTACAAAAACCAAAGGCACCAGTTGCGCCAGATGGCGTCAAAATGCCTGCTGAAAAAGTAGAGCCGTTGATTGATACGTCGCGCTCAGGAGGCGTGGTCTCCTATAGTGCTGCTGTAAAAGTGGCAGCACCGGCTGTTGTGAATATTTTTACTACCCAAAAAGTCAAGCAACAGGCGCATCCTTTACTGACCGATCCGGTATTTCGTGAATTCTTTGGCGATCAGTTGCCTGACCAGTATGGACAAAGCCCGAATGAGAACAGTTTAGGTTCGGGTGTAATTGTACGTCCAGACGGTTATATCCTGACCAATAACCACGTGATTGCACAGGCCGATCAGATTGTAGTGGCTTTGCAGGATGGTCGTCGTGCTGAAGCCAAGGTGGTTGGAACTGATCCGGATACCGATCTGGCCGTGATCAAGATTGAACTGACACAATTGCCAGTTCTGCCATTTAAACTCAGTGGTAATGAAGTCGGTGATGTGGTTCTGGCCATTGGTAATCCTTTTGGTGTTGGGCAAACCGTGACGCAGGGGATTATCTCGGCAACGGGCCGTTCAGACTTGGGTATTAATACCTATGAAGACTTTGTACAGACCGATGCTGCAATTAACCCGGGGAACTCGGGCGGTGCACTTATTGATGTCGCCGGTAATTTAATTGGCGTCAATACCGCAATCTTCTCGCAGTCTGGTGGTTCACTGGGGATTGGTTTTGCCATTCCGGCCAAAATCTGTCAGCAGGTGATGAATGCCATTTTGAAAGATGGCCGTGTGGTTCGTGGCTGGTTAGGGATCAGCTTATTACCTGCAGAGCGTGATGATGTCCTGCAACCCAAAGAAAAAGGCGTAACGGTCGCAGAAGTGCTCCCAGATGGACCTGCTGCCAAAGCGGGAATCCAGCGTGGTGATAAAATTATGAAAGTAAATGAGGAAGAGATTAGTTCCGCCTCACATCTGATTAATTTTGTGGCTTTGCAAAAGCCAAACAGTACCATTCAGATTGAAATTGAGCGGGCAGGGAAAACCATGATGCTAGAAGTTGTGGTGACTGAACGTAAGGCACAAGACAGTGCTTCACAATATATTCCTCTACCAGGCCAGTAAGTTTGATCAAAAAAAATCCCTCATCATGAGGGATTTTTTTATGCAATTATTTCAGCTTGTTCTGATACAAAAGTGAAATATTAAGCGCTTTATAAATCATTTAGCTTAATGAAATAACATTAAAAGAGAAAATAAAAATGACTTTTATGACGGCAGATCAGGCCAAAATTTTATCCAATGTTGCTAACCTGAATATTGAAATGTATAAGCCACGTCTGGCGCAACTGATTGAAGATAATGCCCGGCAAGGCAATACAGCGGTACTGACAGTTTTTCCTAAACATCTGCCTTTGGAAGATATTCGTGCCTTGTCTGCCGAGTTAACAGATCTAGGCTATAACGTACGTTTTGAAGTACAAGAATTTTATTACAGCTTTAATGTCTACTGGCTGTAATTTTAACAGTTGTTCAAAAAAGGTCCTGTTTAGGCATATATTTTGCTGCGTTCATCTCATATTTAAACTATGAGAATTTTATGTCTTTATTTATTCATCGTGCAGCACGGGCCGATGCGCCTTATGTAGTGCTTTCTTCTGGGCTAGGCGGACATGCCAGTTTCTGGAATCCACAAATTGAGGTTTTGCAGCAAGATTTTCATGTGGTGACTTATGATCAGGAAGGTTGCCATTCGGATTCTGAACTGTTGTCAATACCTTATTGCGTAGATCATATGGCCCGCCAGATTCTGGATTTATTGATCAATCAGGATATCCGTGAATTTCATTTTATTGGTCATGCATTGGGTGGGCATATCGGCATGCAACTCGCAACCTATCAGGTTGATAAAGCGTTTAAGTTATTCAGCCTGACTATGTTGAATGCCTGGGGAGAACTGGATTCACATACCCAAAAATGTTTTCAGGCACGCACATCATTATTGTTGAATAGCGGAGCCGAGGCTTATGTGCGGGCACAAGCCTTATTTCTGTATCCTCCACACTGGATCTCGACACATCTTGACCCGTTAACAGAAGCAGAAAATAAACAGCTACTGGACTTTCCGCCAATTCAAAATGTCTTAGCTCGTATACAGGCAGTGCAGGCTTTTAAGCTAGAGGAGGCACATCAGCAGGCGCTCAAAGATGTTCTTGTACATCTGATTGCCAATCAAGATGATTTTTTGGTGCCTTATCAACGCTCGCAACAACTTCAGCAATTATTGCCGCATAGTCAGCTCAGTCTGTTTGCAACAGGAGCGCATGCTTCTACAGTGACTGAAACCGCCCAGATCAACCAAAGCATACTGCAATTTTTAAAATCAGCCTGATATTTTCAGCAAGTAACTTTGTTTGCTCAAGCCAGAACCTGTTTCTGGCTTTTTATTTTTTCTAATGAATTATTTTTATGGTTTTTACTCAAAATCTGATTCTTCCTAAAAGCGATGATGATCAATTTTAATGCACCTGAATGAAACACGATGAGCAAAATTGATTCAGGGGTGAAAGTCATTATTTTACTAAAAATTCAAAAATATAAATATTAAGTATTTAAAAATAAATAAATAAAATAAATTGGCACGCGCTTTGCAATATTTTGAGCATAAATAAAAAACCTGAATTGGCAACAGGATTTTGAATATTGGTTAAAAATAATGAGGTGTGAAAATGAAAATAGGTGTCTTCTGTCCAATTGGAAATAACGGCTGGTTACTCTCTGAAAATGCACCACAGTACATGCCGACTTTTGAGTTAAACAAACAAATCGTGCAGCGTGCTGAACACTATGGTTTCGATTTCGCACTTTCCATGATCAAGCTGCGTGGCTTTGGTGGCAAGACCGAATTCTGGGAACATAACCTGGAAACTTTTACCCTGATGGCGGGTCTCGCAGCGGTGACCAGCAAAATTCAAATTTATGCAACGGCAGCCACTTTGGTCATGCCACCGGCAATTGTGGCACGTATGGCATCTACCATTGATTCTATTTCTAATGGCCGTTTCGGTCTGAATGTGGTGACCGGCTGGCAGCCACCTGAATACACCCAGATGGGCATGTGGCCAGGCAATGAGTATTTTGGCAAGCGCTATGAATATCTGTCTGAATATGTACAGATCCTGCGTGAGCTCTGGGCAACTGGAAAATCAGACTTTAAAGGCGAACATTTCCAGATGGAAGACTGTCGTGTCAGCCCTCGCCCGCAAGCAGACATGAAAATCATCTGTGCTGGTCAGTCTGATGCCGGTCTGGAGTTTTCTGCGCAATATGCTGACTACAACTTCGTGTTTGGTAAAGGGCTGAATACACCGACCGCTTATGCAGAAATTAATGATCGCCTAAAAGAAAAAACAGATGTGACGGGTCGTGATGTACAGACTTATGTGCTGTTTATGGTCATCGCGGCAGAAACTGATGAAGAAGCTCAAGTGAAATGGCAACACTATAACGATGGCGCAGATATGGAAGCGATTAACTGGTTGATGAATCAGGGCGGGAAAGACACGACTTCCGGTGCAGATACCAATATCCGTCAAATGGCGTCTAGTGTATCTCCAGTGAATATCAATATGGGAACCTTGGTCGGTTCTTATGAAAATGTGGCACGAATGTTAGATGAAATTGGCGAGATCAAGGGCACTGAAGGTGTGCTGCTGACTTTTGATGATTTCGTTCAGGGCGTAGAAGATTTCGGTCAGAAAATCCAGCCATTAATGAAATGCCGTGACCATATTGTGATTGAGGGCGAAGCACCTGTTCTGGAGAAAAGCGCATGAGTGAGTCAGTAGTAACTGCCGATTTTACAGAAAAACTGGGTACCGGAAAAACGCTTAAAGCTGAGCCTGAAGCAATCTGCCTTGCACCTGAACAGACTGCCCTGATTGTGATCGACATGCAGAATGCCTATACCTCGCAGGGTGGCTATCTGGATCTGGCTGGTTTTGATATCTCAAAAACCAAACCCGTGGTCGAAAATATAAAAAAAGCAGTCGATGCTGCGCATGCGGCCAGTATTCAGGTCATCTATTTTAAAAATGGCTGGGATGCAGAATATAAGGAAGCGGGTGGTACGGATTCTCCGAATTTCCATAAATCCAATGCCTTAAAGACTATGCGTAAACAGCCTGAATTACAGGGGAAATTACTGGCCAAGGGCGGTTGGGATTTTGAATTGATTGATGAATTAAAGCCATTGCCACAAGATCTGGTCATTGAAAAACCTCGCTATAGCGGTTTCTTTAATACTGCACTGGACAGCATGTTGCGTGTGCGTGGTATTCGCAATCTGGTGTTTGTGGGAATTGCCACCAATGTTTGTGTGGAATCGACCTTACGTGATGGTTTCTTTCTGGAATATTTCGGCGTGGCGCTGGCGGATGCCTGCCATCAGGCCGGGCCAGTCGAAGCCCACGAAGCCAGCCTGTACAACATCAAGACCTTCTTTGGCTGGGTATCCGATACCGCAAATTTTGTCGAAAACTTTCAAAAAGAAAGTGAATCACTTAAAGAAACTAAATTGGCTGAAAGTGCCTAAAAAATTAAAGATCAGGATTAAGGAAAAAACAGTATGCCTAAAGAAGTCATTATTCCAGCAGGAACTTCAAAACCGTTAGCGCCGTTTGTACCGGCAACCAAGGCAGACAATATTGTCTATGTGTCAGGCACATTGGCCTTTGATGAAAATAATAACATCGTGCATGTCGGCGATGCAGCAGCACAGACTCGTCATATTCTGGAAACCATCAAGCGCGTCATTGAAGAAGCCGGTGGCAGCATGGACGATGTGACTTTCAATCATGTATTTGTCAAAGATTGGGCAGATTATGCAGCGATTAATGCCGTTTATGCAGAGTATTTCCCGGGAGATAAACCGGCACGATATTGCGTACAGACGGGTTTGGTCAAACCTCATGCGCTGGTCGAAATCGCCTCGATTGCCCATGTATAAGTCGAACCACCTGATTCAATCTCATCTATATCAGCCCTAAGTCTGTCACTGAAAACTGACTTGGGGCGGGGGGAACAGCATGAATGCCAAACTGTCTAAAATCATCGATGACGTAGTTGCAGAGAATAATGCATCAAATAAGGTTTTAAAGACTGAAACCGCAGCTGAAGTATTGACCCAGGTCGATCAGCAGATTTTCCGTCAGGGCATGTCTAATCTGGGCGCTGCAGTGAATGTGATTACCACACACGGCACGGCGGGACAGGCAGGATTTACGGCATCAGCGGTCTGTAGTGTGACTGATACGCCACCGACTTTGCTGGTCTGTCTGAACCGTTCAGCTTCGGTTTATGAAACTTTTAAAAATAATCAGGTGTTGTGTGTGAATACCTTGGCATCACATCAACAGCATCTATCCAATCTGTTCGGTGGAAAAACGCCGATGGCAGAGCGTTTCAGTCAGGGGAACTGGAAAACGTTGGTGACCCAGTCACCTGTACTTGAGGACGCCTTGGTCAGTTTCGACTGTGAGGTAGTCCAATGTTTATCCGTAGGTAGTCATGATGTGCTGTTCTGTGAAGTGAAGGCCATGTGCCAGCGTCAAGGCAATGCGCTGATGTACTTTAACCGTTCTTACTGTGAGCCACACAAAATGTGCTAAATCAATTCAGTCCTAATCAAGGAGGGGAAGCCCATGCAAGAAAAAGAAACGTGGTTTCCAAAATTTAAGCCTTACCAAGGCAATATCGATACAACCCCAGTTCAAACAGATGAATATCTGCCGGCTGGGAAAAGTATTATTCTCGGGTTACAGCATGTGTTTGCCATGTTTGGCGCAACCGTGCTGGCGCCGCTTTTAATGGGGTTTGATCCCAATCTTACGATTTTTATTACCGGGATTGGTACCATTTTATTTTTCCTGATCACGGGCGGTCGATTGCCAAGTTATCTGGGATCCAGTTTTGCATTTATTGGTGCCGTGGTGGCAGTTACAGGCTACTCTGGAGCGGGGGCGAATGCAAATATCGGGCTGGCACTCGGGGGAACCATTGCCTGCGGTATCGTTTATGCCTTGATTGGCCTGCTGGTCATGAAAACCGGTACTGCATGGATTGAAAAGCTGATGCCACCCGTGGTCACGGGCGTCATCGTGATGATTATCGGTCTGAATCTGGCACCTGTCGCGATCAAAAGTGTTTCAGCCAACCAGTTTGATTCCTGGATGGCGCTAGTCACCATTATCTGTATCAGTGTGATCGCGGTATTTACCCGTGGGATGGTGCGCCGTTTACTGCTGTTATTAGGCCTACTGTCTTCCTACCTGATTTATTTCCTTTTCACTAATGTAATGGGCTTCGGACCTGCGATTGATTTCAGCAAAGTCAGTGAGGCGGCATGGTTTGGTTTGCCGAATTTCCAGAGTCCGGTCTTTGAAATGAATGCGATGCTGATGATTGCACCGGTGGCCATTATTCTGGTTGCGGAAAATCTAGGACACTTTAAAGCGGTATCCGCAATGACTGGTAAAAATCTGTCGCCGTATATGGGACGCGGTTTCTTTGCAGATGGGGTTTGTACTTCATTATCCGCTTCTGTCGGCGGTACCGGGATGACGACTTATGCTGAAAATATCGGTGTGATGGCAGTTACTAAAGTGTATGCAACCACCGTGTTTATCTTTGCTGGGATCTTCGCTATTTTGCTGGGACTTTCACCTAAATTTGGTGCGGTGATCAGTACCATTCCAGTAGCTTTATTGGGTGGCGCATCGATTGTGGTCTTCGGGTTGATTACTGTGGCGGGTGCCAAAATCTGGGTGGATAACCATGTTGATTTTACCAAGAACAGTACCCTGATTATTGGTGCGGTGTGTTTGATTATGGGCACAGGTAACTATAGCTTGCAGATCGGTGGTTTTGATTTGGGTGGTATCGGTACTGCAACTTTAGCTGCGATTCTGTTGAACCTGTTCCTGAATCGTGGTGAAGATAAAGAAATGCCTGAATCTGAATCGACCGCAACAGAAGTTGAGGTTAAGCCAGTCGCTTAATATGAGGAGTATTTTTTGAGTCATACAGTTGCATTTTTAGGACTCGGGGCAATGGGCTGGCATATGGCCTCCCATTTGCCAAAACTCGAACACCCGGTTTGGGTCTGGAACCGAACTGAACAGAAAGCGCTAGATCATGCTCAATCTTTCAGGACTCAGGCAGTGAGTATTGAACAGGCGGTTCAGGCAGATTTTATTTTTTCTTGCTTGCCGACCAGTCAGGATGTGGAAGCATTAATTGCGACACATCCACCCAAGCAAGGTGCAATCTGGATTGACTGTACCAGCGGTGTGCCGGAATCGGGACAAAAACTGGCAAACCTACTGGAGCAACAGGGAAGCTATTATCTGGATGCTCCGGTATCCGGTCAGACCATTGGTGCAGAAAAGGGTACTTTAACCGTGATGGTGGGAGGAAATGAAGCTGCCTTTGAACAAGCTAAACCGATCATTGCTGCTTTTGCTGGGTTGATTGAATATGTGGGAGAAAGTGGTTCCGGTTTTGCAGTAAAAGCCGTTAACAATACTTTGATGGCTACCCATTTATGGGCACTGGCTGAAGGCTTGACTGTACTGAAAGGGCAAGGAGTTGATTTAAGCAGTGCACTAAACTGTATTAATCATTCCAGTGGTAAAAGCAGCATGTCAGAAAATATCATGGCACAGCGGGTTTTAAGCCGTGAGTTTCATAAAACCTTTGCGTTGGATTTACTGCAGAAAGATATCGGTATTGCTTTAGAGTTAGTGCAACAGCAGCAACTGGATTTATCAGTCATGTCATTGGTGCAAGAACAGTTTCAGCAGATTGCTAGACCTCAGGCTAGCCAACTAGATTTCTCCGCTGCGGTACAAGGCTTAGAACAACGTACACAGATTGAATTAAGGGGTTAGAGTCTTTCTTATAAATTGCTATTCATAGAAAAACCATTATTTTGAATTAAATCCATAACGACAGATTTTATTATCAAAAATATGAAAAGCCGAGAATTTAATAACTCTCGGCTTTCTTATTGATTATTAATTTAAATAGCTTAAGCTAATGTTAAACCTTCCTAGGCTTCAGAAATTTACAGTCTATATTCATCTTTTAATTCTACTGATTCGTTTCATATTCCTGAATGACTTCAAGCGCGGCACGAAAGGCTTCCTGGGTTGCCGGTGCACCGCAGTAAGGCAGGCTATGCAACAACACTTCCTGAATTTCCTCAACCGTTGCGCCGTTATTTAGGGCACCTCGCACATGACCTTTTAGTTCAGTGGGACTTTTTTGCGCGGTTAGAAATGCAATGGTAATTAAAGAACGATATTTACGCGGTAAAATACCTTCACGTTGCCAGGTCGAACCCCAGGCATGTTCATTAATCCAGTCCTGTAATGGCTGGGTAAAAGGCACGGTATTTTCTTGAGCACGCTGCACAAAGCTTTCCCCCATTACTTCAGTACGGACTTTCAAGCCATTTTCATAATCTTGTTGTGACATGCTTTATCCTCAATTTTATTATTGCTTTAGCTTAACGCTTTTAAGCCAAAATACTATCCTGCAATAGTCGTAAAAAAAAGTGGCTGAAAAGCCACTTATGAAGCTTCCAGAGTAAAGTAATAAAATGACTTCACTCTGGAATTTATGACACCTTTGATCAAAAGTTTGATTTAAGGTGATACTGAGTGTGAAGGATCAGTTTGCACTGAAGTATCGGTACCTGTAGCATCTTCCTTGATGAGATACGGATTCTCAAGCTCTAATACCTCATTCAAATGCAGATCGAATACATCGGTCAACATGCTGTCATAGCGGCGCGCATTATAGTGCAGCAGTTTTTCTGCTTCCTGATCATTAATAAAGCCTTGTAGCTGTGCATCGGCTACATGCTCAGCAAAACTGAGTCCTTTAAATTGTCCTTTATTTTCAGCTTTTTTAAAGCGATCCCAGAGTTTTTCAATCTCGAGTAGCAGATTGAAAGTAGATTCCATACGGCCAGTGACATCATTTTCATTAATATTATAGTAGACATGTTTTTTGAGTGACTGCCGGAAAGCATTGTTTTCCATCATGCTGTTTGCTACCTGTTGTTTCAGCTGGTCTGATGGTTTCTGTACCGGACGGCCAAATGGGAAACATAGCAGTTTGACCATGCCTGCTGCTGCACCTGATGGAAAGTTGGCAAACAGGTCAAAAAAAGCTTCTTGCGCTGTATACAGAGACTTTTCTACCGCAAGCTGTGCATGTAAACGCTCATCTTCAGTCTTTTTGCTATGCTCAAAATATTTCAGAATTGAGGAAGCAATAAACAGATGTGCATGAATATCGGCCAGACGACCCGAAAGCATTTCCTTACGTTTGATATCCCCTGCGAGTAAACCTAGGCACATATCCGCAGTTAAAGCAAAGTTGGCACTCAGCCGATTAATGATCTTATAATAAGGCTGGGTGAAATCAACCGCACTTTGCGGCGCAGCACTTGAGCCACCTGTAAAGGCATAGGCAAAGGAGCGAGCAGTCCGGTTAAAGGTGTAACCCAAATGCTTAAACAGCAAGTTATCAAAAGGATTTAGAGCCGCTGCCGAGTCTTCTGCCTGTAAGAGCTGTAATTCTTCATATAGATAAGGATGGCAGCGCATTGAACCCTGTCCAAAAATCATCAAGGAACGACTGAGAATATTGGCGCCTTCGACGGTAATGGAGACTGGAATTGCCTGATAGTAAGGTGCCAGAAAGTTACGCGGCCCCATCTGAATGGCACGACCACCGACCACATCCATGCCGTGATTGACCACTTTACGCATGCCTTCAGTTGCATAGTATTTGGCAATCGCCGTCATTACGGCAGGCTTGCCACCCTGATTCAGACCACAGGTGACCAGATAACGGAAGGCTTCCAGCATATAGGTGTCACTGGCGATTTCACTATTGGCTTCCTGAACACCCTCAAACTTACCAACTGAAATCTTGAATTGCTGACGAATACGAGAGAAAGCACCCACATTTAAATAAGTCATTTCTGAAGTAGAAGTAGACAGCGCTGGTAGGGAAATGCCACGACCGACTGCCAAACATTCCATCAGCATACGCCAGCCTTTGCCGGCATTTTTGACGCCACCAATAATCCAGTCCAGAGGAATAAACACATCTTTACCTTCAACCGTACCATTCATGAATGGTGGTCCGGGGTTATGCCGTGGTCCCACTATTACGCCTTCATGACTGGCAGGGAGCAGGGCACAGGTAATGCCGTATTCAGTCTGTTCACCCAGAAGATGATCAGGGTCATACATTTTAAAGGCCAGACCCACCACTGTCGCAATTGGTGCCAAAGTAATCCATCGTTTAGAAAAATTCATTCTCAGGCCTAAGACTTCCTGACCTTCAAACTGGCCATAGCAGACCACGCCCGTATCAGGAATCGCACCGGCATCGGAGCCGGCTTCCGGACTGGTCAAACCGAAACAGGGAATTTCTTCGCCTCGCGCCAGACCCGGCAGATAACGGTCTTTCTGTTCTTCGGTACCATAATGCAGTAACAGCTCGCCTGGTCCGAGTGAGTTCGGTACCATACAACTCACGGCTGTGGTCAGAGATCGCGAAGCAATCTTGCTCATCACCCGACTTTGGGCAAAGGAGCTAAAGGCACGACCGCCGTATTCTTTGGGAATAATCAGGCCCAAGAAACCATGTTCCTTAATATATTGCCAGACATGATCAGGCAGCGCTTTTTGCTCATGAATTTCCCATTCATCCAGCATGCTGCACAAGGTTTCAACTTCATTGTTCAGAAAGGCCTGTTCTTCTAGCGACAGCTTTGGATAAGGATAACTGTTAAAGGTTTCCCAATTCGGTGCACCCATAAACAGCTCTTTTTCCCACCAGCTAGTTCCGGAATCCAGTGCTTCGCGTTCTGTCGGACTGATACTCGGCATGGCATTTGCCAGTGCTTTATAGGCCGGTTTGGAAATAAACGACATACGTAAAGGGTCGATCATCACTACAAGGCTAATTAGGATCAGCGGAATTCCTAGAATCAGCGACCATGGACTAATAAAAGCGCAGACAATTGACACGATGATCAGCGCAATTGCACCCGCGCTACGGGAGAGCTGAAAATAGAAAACGGCCCATAAACTGAGTAATAGCAGTAGTACAGCAAATATAAATAGCATTGTTATAGTTCTCCAGATTTATACAACGCTGCCTGTGCCGAGATCTCATAGAATTTTTGTCACAGTTCATTCATTTTTTTTGTCGCTTGAGGATCGGACAGGTTCAGCATTGCACGTGTGAGAATGATCGTTTTCAAGTCTTGCAACGATATTTTTAAATCTTTCATCTATTTATGAGATTGTTTGAAAAATGCTCAGTCTTCAAGTGAGAACGCGCAAAGAAATGTGAAGATAAGTAATGACTTAATCTTATCTAAAATAAAAAATGGGGGGTTTAACACTCAGTAAAAATTTAAATTGAAGAAATAAAAAAACCCTCTACAAGAGAGGGCTTTTATTTCATTGGTTTAAACAGGATTAAGCTTCAATGGCCTGAACTGCAATTTTTTTGGCAGGATCCACTTTACGACGCACTGCTGGTACAGGTTCGCCGTAGTATTGGCGGTCGGCAAAGTAGCTTGAACGAACCATTGGTGCTGCCCAGATATTACGGAAGCCCAGTTTTTGGCCATGTTCGGTATAACGCTCGAATTCTTCAGGTGTTACAAAGCGGTCAATCGCTGCATGTTCTTTTGAAGGCTGCAAATACTGACCAATCGTCACATAATCTACGCCATGCGCATGCAGATCATCAAGCAGGGCCAGCACTTCTTCTTCAGTTTCACCAATACCGACCATCAGACCACATTTGGTTGGTACGTCCGGGCAGTATTCTTTAAACATTTTCAGCAGGTTTAAAGAGTGCTGATAGTCAGAACCTGGACGCATGGCTTTATATAAACGCGGTACAGTTTCGATATTGTGGTTAAACACATCTGGTGGGCATTCAGTCATGATGCGCAGCGCGATATCCATACGACCACGGAAATCTGGCACCAGAATTTCCAGCAGGGTATTCGGGCTTAGAGCACGCGCTTCTTTAATACAATCTACAAAATGCTGTGCACCGCCATCCAGTAAATCATCACGGTCTACCGAAGTGATCACTGCATATTTCAAACCCAGATTGGCAATAGTTTCTGCCATATGACGCGGTTCATCTGCATCGAGTGCATTTGGACGGCCATGAGCCACATCACAGAACGGACAACGACGGGTACAGATATCGCCCATAATCATGAAAGTCGCAGTACCGCCACCAAAACATTCAGGCAGGTTTGGACAGGCGGCTTCTTCGCACACCGTATGTAATTTTTGCTGACGTAGTGTGGTTTTAATACGTTGAACTTCTTCAGGTGCCGCCATTTTCACCCGGATCCAGTCCGGCTTACGTGGCGTTTCAACCGTAGGAACAACTTTTACAGGAATGCGGGCAACTTTTTCCGCACCGCGAAGTTTGACGCCCTGTTCAGGTTTACGGTTTTCAGACATATTCAACTTTTCCACTGTTTTTGAAGGGGGAGATACTCAAAGATAGCGCAGTTATTATAACGGACTTCGTTCTAAATAGGGCAAAAAGGGGTATTCATTTAAAAAATGTTCTTATCAAGCAATATATGTGAGTTAAATACACCAAATCAACAGGATTTACGTCATAATAAGAGTGTAGATTAAAGTGAATTTTTTAATTTTGAGGAGCGTTGAATGCCACGTAAAAAAGAGGTCGTTAGTGGGACTTTCGTTAAATATGATGCGGTAGTTCTAGGTTCGGGCCCTGCGGGCGAAGGCGCGGCAATGAAACTTGCCAAATCTGGTAAGCGTGTTGCAATCGTTGAGATGCGTGAACAGCTGGGTGGTAACTGTACCCATGTCGGTACGATTCCAAGTAAAGCATTGCGTCAAACAGTATCCAGTATTATCCGTTATCAACGTGATCCACTGTTTCAAAAAGTTGGGGACTGGAAGCAGTTCACCATGAAGCAAGTGTTGCGTCATGCACATAAAGTTATTCAACAACAAGTAGATACACATTCACGTTTCTACGACCGCAATAAAATTGATATTTATCATGGTCGTGCTTACATTCAGGATCAAAATACCATTTTTGTATTTAACCCAGATGGCATTAAAGAAACGCTGATGTTTAAGCAACTGGTCATTGCCAGCGGCTCGCGTCCATATCGTCCAGACATTCTTGATTTTAATCATCCGCGTGTATTTGATTCAGACAAAATTCTGGATCTGGACTATTCCATCCAGAAAATCATTATTTATGGCGCAGGTGTAATCGGTTGTGAATATGCCTCGATCTTTATTGGTCTGGGACATAAAGTTGACCTGATCAACACCCAGCACAAACTTTTAAGCTATCTGGATGATGAAATCTCTGATGCACTGTCTTATCACTTGCGTGAACAGGGTGTATTGATTCGTCATAATGAACAGATCGACTTTTTAGAAACATTTGATGACCATGTGGTGATGCACACGCAAAGCGGCAAGAAAATCAAAGCTGATGCAATTTTGTGGTGTAATGGCCGTTCAGGCAATACTGATGGTCTAGGTCTTGAAAATGTTGGCCTGAAACCGAACAGCCGTGGTCAATTGACTGTGAATGATCAATATCAGACTGAAGTTGAAAATATCTATGCTGCCGGTGATGTGATCGGCTGGCCTTCGCTAGCCTCTGCTGCCTATGACCAAGGTCGTTGCGCGGGTGCCAACATGAGCGGCGAGAAAGACGTTGCACCGGTGACTGATATTCCAACCGGGATTTATACCATTCCTGAGATTTCTTCGATTGGTAAGACTGAACAGCAGCTGACTGAAGAAAAGATTCCGTATGAAGTCGGTCAGGCATCATTCCGTCATTTGGCACGTGCACAGATTACCGGTGATACCATGGGCGAATTAAAGATTCTGTTCCATCGCGAAACGCTAGAAGTTTTGGGTGTACATTGCTTCGGTAATAATGCCTCTGAAATTATCCATATTGGTCAGGCGGTCATGAACAGCCCGAATAATACGATCAAGTACTTTGTAGAAACCACGTTTAACTATCCGACCATGGCGGAAGCGTATCGTGTAGCGACACTGAATGGTATGAACCGTTTATTCTAAGTGAGATATTTGACTTAGACAGAAAAACCGCAAGTCTTCACTTGCGGTTTTTTTATTGGAATTGATTAAGTCAGTCAAGTTGATCAAATTGAATTTTTAAGCAGCCATTTTTCGGCATTCTTCAGCACAGCGGCGGCATGCTTCGGCACATTGCTGACAATGTTCATGTTGGTGCTTGCCACATTCTTCTGCACAGTAGTCACATGCTTTGGCGCAAAGTTCACATATCTCATGCATGAATGGAGACTGCTTTTGTTCCATACGGGCACACAGCTGACAGATATCTGCACAATCCAGACAGCGCTGGATACATTCCCGCATCATGTCTAAATCTTCTTCTTTAAGACAGGCACTGGCACAGTTAGCGCATGCCAGGGAACAGTTCATACAGGTTTGAACACAATCTGAAAATTGAAGCTGATTCATTGTCGTTTCCTCTTTCCATAGGTTTATTGCTGATTTTCTAATACGCTAAGCAGAAAAAGGAAAATACACTAGGCAGATTAGGTGAGGAAAAGTAAACAGACGCTTTGTTTTGTTACGGAATTTACTCTCTACATTTATATTCAGAGTTAGATATTTTTATTATTTGAGAAAATAAAAAAACCATTGAGCCGTTCAAAGTCTCAATGGTGGAAGAGCGACATGATAAATCGTAATTATTGAAGGTTTGAGCTACCTTTCTCATTATTCTCGTTTTTCTTATTAAAATGGACGGCTACCCGCCAGACTGATACGTTTCAATAAACGGCGCTGATCAGCCGGAAAAGGACGACGGGAGTGCAGAGTCACCTGATTGTCCCAGAACACAATATCGCCCACTTCCCAATGATGTTCATAAGCGAATTCAGGTTTTGAAATACGCTCACGTAATTTTGGCGATCAGTTCACTGCTAGCCTGATCATCATAATTAACCAGCTCGACCTCGGTATGCGTGTTTAGCCAAAGTGCTTTACGGCCGGATTCAGGATGAGTTCGCACCAGTGGATGCGGATAGGCATGACTTAATATGGGCTGATCTTTAAAACGGTACAGCGGGCTGTTGCCATAGTCTTGATCATCAGCCTGATCTTTAGTTTTTTGACGGCGCACGAAAGGGTTGTAAGTAATCAGTTGCAGCTGATCAATCTCTGCCTTGGTTTCTTTATCAAGTGCATCATAGGCTTTAATGGTATTGATCCAGCTGGTCTGCCCGCCGTCCTGAGGTAGTTCAATTGCATACAGAAGAGAACCAAAAGAAGGTAATGGTGTCCATTGATGATCGGCATGTGGAGTCAGTTCACCATGCCCAGTATAGTCTCCCTGACCGACGGCATTGGACACCGGAACGACATCGGGTGGAACACCGCTATCAGACTGCGCAGCCAGTACCGGCGTATCTGCACTTGGGCGGAAAATGGAACCGAAATAAGTTGAAAACGCCAAGTATTGTAAATCATCCAGACTTTGCTGCTTAAAGATCAAAATCAGATGCTCGGCCAGCGCCTGTTTTAATTTCAGAATAGTTTCGGATGACTGGGCTTTACGGGCATCCAGACCATAGACCACTGCGCCTAAGGCCTGACCGATTTGCGGTACAATCTTGATTTCATCCGGATGTTGCAATTGATCTGGCTGATGCCAGCGTGGGGCATCATGAATGGCTTGTGAAAGTTGGGTTAAGCTGGTCATTATCAAGTCTCAGAATTTTCTTGTTGATGAAAATCTAAGAAAATTCCGGACTGAAATAAAATCAAAAGAAATTATAAGTTTATGAATAATATTATATTTTTTCTATTTAATTGATTTTACAGCTTTTAACTTATTCTGCGATAGATTGCGTATTTTTTGCTGAGGATATTCCGACAGTTTAGTGTGCGCAGAAAGCCTGATTAAAATATTCAAACAGCTCAGGGGTTTGTAACCACAGGCCAATCGACAAAGCCAGTAAAAGCAGGATTGCCACCACAATCGAGAGTTTGAGTTTCAGTAGAGAATCAGTCATGGACGATTTGCTCCTCATTGACCCAGAAATGCACCAGTACGCCAAAAATGCTGAGGACAATTGATAGCATCCACACCGCATTATAATTGCCGCTCAAATCATGGTTGACTCCACCGAGCCAGCCACCGAAAAACGAGCCAACCTGATGGGTAAAGAACACAATGCCACTGAGCATGGTCAGATATTTCACCCCGAACATATTCGCCACAATACCATTGGTCAGCGGAACGGTTGATAACCAGAGTAGTCCCATAATGACACCAAAGGTATAGACTGTCCATGTGCTGAGAGGCAGCATGAGAAAAGCAATAATCGCAATTCCACGCAGGGCATATAATCCCATTAACAGATGCGGTTTGGAATATTTGCCACCAAGCCAGCCGGCCGTATAGGTGCCTACCACATTAAACAAACCCACTAAGGCTAAGAAAATTGTACCAGTTGTGGCATTAAAGCCATGATCAATCAGATAGCCCGGCAGGTGGATGCCAATAAAAACGACCTGAAAACCACAAACAAAAAAGCCCATGGCCAGAAACCAAAAGGGTTTATGATTTTTCACTACCACCAGAATCTGTTTAAAACTCAGTGAGACTTTATTGGGGGTAGCGGCCGCGTTGGGATTAACATACATCGGTGCTTTCAGCATCCAAGCCAATGGCACAATCAGTGCAATTAAAATGGCACTAACCACCAGCGCTGCTGACCAGCCGACATTCTGTAATAGCAGTAGGGTTGAAGGCAGCATAATAAACTGACCAAAAGAACCTGCGGCACTGGCAATACCCATCGCTAAACTGCGTTTTTCTGGTGGTGCCGCACGCCCGACCGCAGACAATAAGACAGGAAATGAGGTGGCAGACAGGGCCAGACCTAGAATCAGACCCACACTCAGATTAAGCAATAATCCGGTCGAGCTGACTGCCATCAAGAGTAGACCGATTGCATATAAGGCGCCGCCTACAGCCACCACAATCTTGCTGCCATATTTATCGGCAAATGCCCCGGTAATCGGTTGAACTGCACCCCATATCAGGTTTTGCATGGCAATGGCCAGGCTAAAAACATTATGACCCCAGCCAAATTCTTCGCTCATCGGCACCAGATACAAGCCAAATGCATGACGTACACCCAATGACAGTGCCAAAATGATGGCAGAGCCAATCAGCATAAAAATAAGAGCTTTGGAAAATTGACTGTCAGCCATACGTCATTCATGCCTATAAAGTTGATATGTATAGTATTCGATTCAAGCAATAGAGGCGATTAAATTAATATTGATCAAAAGATAAATTTTTTTTATCAATATTTTAAACCTAAAAAAACGGCCGAAGCCGTTTAATCAAATATCGGGTTTCAAACTTAGAAACGCATCCCGATCCCGGCATAGGCCAGAATCGGATTGACTTCAATATCGGCTTTAGAGCGAATCAGTTCACCTAAATTTGCATCTGTCACCGTAATTGTCGTGTCATTTTTTAGATGTGCATAAGATACTGAACCGACTGCAAACCAAGTGTCATTAAAGTCATAGCTAAAGCCGACCGTGGCCACAGGCGCGAAAGCATCGGATGCTTCCAGATCAACTTTCGGGTTGGCTGAACTTGGCGTGCCATCCAGAGAAGCACCAGCTTTTCCTTCCTTGATATTGGCAATCATATGTCCGGCAGCAATCAGGTCTTGCTCGGTACGTGAGTTAATTTCCAGTTCATTGAAATAGGCATACATGACACCTAAGCCGACATAAGGCCGGAATTTATTGACCCCGGTTTTACCAAAGTGATACTGGAATTCAAAGGCAGGTGTCCATGCGCGGGCAGAAGCCGCCGGCCCATAAGCTTCCAGATCAGTAATGAGAATATCATTTTTTAATTCAATGCCGGGTAAATCAATTCCACCTGGAATTTGTGGAATCAAATCAAGACTTGGAGTCGCAAGCGCAGAGAAAGGAGCATAAATTTTACCACTGCCTTGCAAGTCTACTTTAGGTGGAATGCCGGCTTTCATTTCAAAAGAAATATTATCGGTAAAATAGTAATTGGTCATGATGCCTAAAGTGGTGACATCATCCGCTTCCAGGCCAGTACCAGGATTATTCCAGCTTTCCAGTCCATAAATTTCAGCTCGCCCACTGAGCGCTGCAGGCAGTGTTTCTGTACCAAGTCGATCCAGAATATTAACAAAAACAGAGGAAAGGTTTGGATCCATGTCTGGATCAAGATTATTTTTCACAGAGTCAATTGAGATATCACCTACTTGTGATGTTTCACCTTCTTTGACAGCAGTATTCACTTTAAAGGGCTGGGCCTTGCCTTGCGGCATCACATGCAATGCACCGACCGATACCGAAAAGCGCTTAAAGCCATCTCCATCTTGCAAGCTAAAATAAGGGGAATCTGCATGCGCGACCATAGGTAAAGTGGCTAGGCCTGCCATACATGCCAGCAATGTTTTCATTGATTTGGAACTCCATGTCCAGTTTGTTTATTCGTTTTTCTAGTTAACTAATTATGTGAATTGCCTTAAAAAATTCAGTTATAGAACAACAGGTCAAAAGTTAAGCGATGGTTAATATTGGTAACCGATGTATATTTTTTGTTTATCTCTCTTGAGTTTTAAGAAATGAGTAGTATGTAAAAATCATTACTTTACCCTACTAGCTGAAGTATAAAAGTGAAGAAAATTTACTCTTGAGAGCGTTAAAATTTCAATCCTATGAATTTTTATCATGGAAGATATAGAGAAGAGTTTAGGTAAATTTTAGGCTGCATTGATTCAAGCATTTACCATCACGGGATCATTTTTTATTTTTCAAAAACAAAAGCATATGAATTTATCCAAGATCCTGCTACCCAGTCGACTGAGTTTTTTTGTACAATAGCTGCATATATTATTGAGTGAATCACATGAGCACCCAAACTCCTCCCAAAAAAAAGCCCCTGGTTAATTTACCTTTCCCGATCAAGCAAGCAGAGCAAAATGCTGCAGAAGAAGTTCTGGAAGATTTAAGACCAAGACCGCAGCGTTATGCTGACCGTACCTGGATGCCACCACGTGGTACTCGCCGTTCAATGGGTAAACGCTAATTGATCAGACTCAAAAAGCTATGATAAATCATGGCTTTTTTTGTGGAAATTTTTAGGGAGTTGGCGAGCAATATTTGATTTAATTTTCGAACAAAAAGAAATCAGAACTCAGATTTATCCAAATTCCTTTCAATTTTATTCTTAATAAAGCAAGCGAAATATTTAAGCTCTCTAAATACCAATCAGAATAAAATCCAGACCTGATTGATTTTATATTCAACATTTTAGTCGCCCAGAAAAAAAGCCAATTCAAACATTGGCTTTTTTTGAAAGATATTTTGATAGCACTAACGAATGCTTTTACGCGCTTTATTTTCCGGTTTCGGTGGCGCAATTTCTCGCTCACCTTGCCAGACATCAATAAAATCTTTCTCGTTAATATTATAAAGTTCCAGTAGCGCTAAAATCACGCCTCCAAACAGCATAGCACCTTCTGCATGACTCTGAAAATCGACCAGCTTTGTATTTAGATTGTGCAGGATATCTTCAATTTCAAAGACACGTTCCCGGCCATTGCTGTCGGTCGGATAGATCTGGGTATTTAAAATAATTCTCGCCAAGCTTTTTTCATTTTCGGTCAAAGACAGTTCTTCAATCAGTTCATCGCTGGCCGGAGTTAAAATGACCGAATCGCGGAATATGGTGTGTAAGAAATTTGCGCTTAATTTTGGCAGCGGCTTTTCGACAAAAGGACGGAAAGATTGTGGGAAAATGACATTGCGTGAGATGCCTTTAAACATCGGTGCAATTTCCTCGACCTTATAACCTGCGATCCCACAGCCCAAGGAAGTAATAAAATATTTATTTTTAGGATGATTTTTAGTGTAAATCTTGAAGTCATCAATATAGTACTGGATTTGTGAGAGCGGCATTTGTTGCAAATGCTCGTTCATGGTGGGAATGGCATAGCTCTGACCCGCCCAGCCACGACCCACGCCCATGACTGCGCCAAAATGCTCAAGTGCCGTTCTGGCTGCTCCACCACCATGCTGTCCAGCCAAGTTGCTGCCAAAAACAAAAACCGTATTTTCCGGAAGGGATTTAACAATACTTTCATCGTGATAGTGGTAAGTCATAATTGTCGATTCTAGGCCATCCTGATCTTCATGTTGCCCGTGAAATGAATAGGGGTCAAGGCATTATTCTGCAGCGCTATCCAAACAGATAAGTCAATATTCCACCCAGGCGTCAGAATATGATGCCAAGTACGCCAAAATAAAGCTGCTAGCTGAAAATGCTTGGTTTGTTCTATATTTATTCGCTTTGTAACTGTATATTTTTTGATGGTTTTTCAAACCAGATAGCGATTAAAATGCTAACAAATAATGAATACTAATATTGTTTTATTTTACCAAACAGAAACCTAAGCAGGGATTGAGTAATTCCAGTTTACCCTCATAATAAATCAAATCTATATCCGCAGCGAAGTCAGCGAAAGCTATGAGTGATAAAAAACCCTTTGAATTAGTGACCAGTTATCAACCAGCAGGCGATCAGCCACAGGCCATTGAAAAACTTGTCAAAGGCATTGAACAGGGTTTTCATGATCAGCTTTTACTGGGGGTTACCGGGTCTGGTAAAACCTATACCATGGCAAATGTGATTGCCCAAACCCAGCGTCCGACCATTGTCATGGCACATAACAAGACCTTGGCTGCACAGCTCTATGGCGAATTTAAAGCGTTTTTCCCGAATAACGCTGTGGAATATTTTGTCAGTTATTATGATTATTATCAGCCGGAAGCCTATGTGCCATCTTCAGATACTTTTATCGAGAAAGATGCTGCAATTAATGACCATATTGACCAGATGCGTCTTTCCGCAACCCGCTCATTATTAGAACGTCGTGATGCGATTATTGTCGCATCGGTGTCTGCCATTTATGGTTTGGGTGATCCGAATGCCTACATGAGCATGTTGCTGCATGTGGTGGAAGGTGACCGCATTGGCCGTGATGACATTATTCGCCGTCTGGTCGAGATGCAGTACTCGCGTAACGAACTGGAATTCCTGCGCGGTACTTATCGTATTCGTGGCGAAATTATTGATATTTTTCCGGCTGAATCGGATCAGGATGCCATCCGGATTGAACTGTTTGATGATGAAGTTGACTCTATTCGCTGGTTTGATCCGCTGACAGGGAAAATGGTTCGTAAAGTACCTCGCGTAACCATTTATCCTAAAAGCCATTATGTTACGCCGAAAGACAATTTGTCCCGTGCCATCGAAACCATTCGGGAAGAACTTAAAGAGCGCCTGGTGTTCTTCCGGGAAAATGACAAACTGCTGGAAGCCCAGCGCATCGAGCAGCGTACACGCTATGATCTGGAAATGATGCAGCAGTTGGGTTATACCAACGGCATTGAAAACTATTCACGCCATTTATCTGGCCGTCCTGCGGGTGAAGCGCCACCGACCTTGTTCGATTATATTCCGGATGATGCCTTGCTGATTATTGATGAATCGCATGTGACGGTGCCGCAGATTGGTGCCATGTATAAGGGCGACCGTTCGCGTAAAGAAAATCTGGTGAATTACGGATTCCGTTTGCCAAGCGCGCTGGATAACCGGCCGATGAAATTTGAGGAATGGGAACGTATTGTGCCGACGACCGTTTATGTCAGCGCAACGCCCGCACGTTATGAGCTGGAAAAATCCCAGCAGATTGTCGAACAGGTGGTACGTCCGACTGGTCTGATCGATCCGGAAATTGAAATTCGTCCAGTTCTGACGCAGGTCGATGATGTGCTTTCAGAAATTAATCTACGTAAAGACATTAATGAGCGGGTGCTGGTTACGACCTTGACTAAGCGCATGGCTGAAGACTTAACCTCTTATTTGAAAGAATACGGGATTAAGGTCGCTTATTTACACTCGGATATCGATACCGTCGAGCGGGTCAAAATCATTCATGAACTGCGTACCGGGGTGCATGATGTACTGGTCGGGATCAACCTGCTGCGTGAAGGGCTGGATATGCCGGAAGTGTCACTGGTCGCTATTCTGGATGCGGATAAAGAAGGTTTCCTGCGTTCCGAGCGCTCTCTCATTCAGACCATTGGCCGTGCTGCACGTAACCTGAAAGGTAAGGCGATTCTGTATGCAGACCGAATCACTGATTCGATGCAGAAAGCCATTGATGAGACGGACCGTCGTCGTGCCAAGCAGATTCAGTTTAATGAAGAACATGGCATTACCCCGCGCAGTGCAGTGCGTCAGGTGATCAAGGAAATTGATACCGGTGAAGTATTGGATGATGATTCAATTGAATTGAAACCCTCGGATCAGGCACGTGCGATCAGTGCAGATGAGCGGCATATCATGGCAGATCCGAAAATGTTTGCGAAACACATTAACAAGCTTGAAAAGGAAATGCTGAAAGCTTCCAAAGAGCTTCAGTTTGAGCAGGCTGCGCGTATGCGTGATGAAATTGTGCGTTTAAAAGCCCAGATGTTTGATTGATTGTTGTTGCATTAAATCTTATTTAAATGACGTAAAATCAATCACAAACCAAACATAATGTAACAAATTTAGGAATTGGATAAAGCTATTGTATGAACAGAAATTTTTAAATAAATATTTTGTGAACATGCAATAGGTATATTTATGACAACTCAAAAACCTTCACGTTCCGGATTAAAGCTGGCAAAAATTGCGGTGGGTAGCGCGGTTCTTCTCGGTTTGGGCGCCGCTACTATGGCTTATGCGAAAGACGAGCCATTACCGACCATTGAGAAAGTTGAACTGGACCGTTATTTGGGGACATGGTACGAAGTAGCACGCAAACCTCTGTATTTTCAAAATAAGTGTGATCGTGATGTCACAGCGACTTATACTTTAAATGAAAATGGCAATATTGTGGTGGATAACCGCTGCATTAAAAAAGATGGTGGACAAACCCAGTCATTGGGTGAGGCATTTGTGCAAAATCCACCGCAGAATACCAAGCTAAAAGTCAGTTTCTTACCAGACTTTATTCGCTGGATTCCGGTCGCTCGTGGCGATTATTGGGTCTTAAAACTGGATGAAAATTATCAAACTGTTCTGGTTGGTGAGCCTAAACGCAAATATATGTGGATACTCTCACGTGATCCTCAATTGGATAAAAATGTGGTAAATGAATATTTACAATATGCACAGTCTGTCGGTTATGACCTGAGTGATGTAATTCATAATAAACAAACTCAAAGATAAAAAGATCGTCTTAATGGGAACCATGCTATGGCATGGTTTTTTATTTTATGAGTCGAAAGACAATCTAAAATCGAGAGATAACTACATTTTAAATAGATGAAGCATCAAGCTTTCTATTGTACTAATCGTTATAATGCCGGCGAATGAAAGTAGAGTTTAACTATGTATAAAGGCATCGCGTTATCTGTCTTGGCCTCTGTGGTTTTTGGAGTGCTCTATATATTTACGCCCTTTTTACAGCCTTTAGACAGTGAACAGACTTTTGCTTGGCGTATGCTGGCGACTTTACCATTCCTCACAGCCTTTATGTGGTGGTCGGGTGATCTGAAACATATCAGCAGTATTTTTAAACGGGTGTTGCAACAGCCTTCATTCTTGATCTGGTTGCTGATCAGTTCACTGTTGTGTACCACGCAATTGTGGTTATTTCTATGGGGACCTATCAATGGCCGTGGCCTCGAAGTCTCGCTCGGTTATTTTCTGCTACCTCTGGTGATGGTGCTGGTCGGCTGTGTGCTTTATAAAGAAAAATTGTCATCTTTCCAGATGGTCGCCGTTGCTCTGGCAATGTTGGGGGTAGGGCATGAAATCTGGCGGATCGGTTCAATCGCATGGGAAACGGTCTATGTCGCTTTAGCTTATCCACTTTATTTCTTTATGCGGCGTAAATTCGCGACCGATCATCTTGGTGGATTCTGGTGGGATCTATTTCTGATTTTGCCTGTGGCATTTTATTTGGGCTTTATCTATAGCGATTCTATGTCGCTTATGTTGAGTCATTCTCATTTGATCCTGGCAGTTCTTGGATTGGGCTTTTTAAGTGCGCTCGGTTTAGGTAGCTATATTTTGGCTAGCCGATATTTACCCTTTGTCATCTTTGGGCTGTTGAGTTATCTGGAGCCGGTACTGCTTGCTTTTGCCTCGATGGCACTGGGTGAGCGTGTGGAATCAGGTGAATGGTTGACCTATATTCCAATCTGGCTGGCTGTTTTACTGCTGGTTGTGGAAGGAATATTACATTTGCTGAAGCAGCGTAAACAGCAATTAGCCCTTAAGAAAAATCTGGAAAACTATCAGGACCGGCTCAACTCTTAAAATTAAAAAGAGATTGAATGAATAAACAACATTTAACAAATTTGTGCCAGGTACTGAAAAATAGTGGTCTTTAGCATTTTCGAATGCAAAATCATTCAGCTAATTACAACTATTTTTGAAATTTATAGTGAATATACGTTAAAAACTACCCGTCTCAACGAGCTTTTGATTCAAACTTGCGGCCAATTCCATTACAATTGTCGGGTTTAGAAATTTATGCTTAGATTTACAATTAATTAGAGGACGTATCTGTGAGCAAAGACACTATTGTTGCCCTCCATGCAGAACACCAAGGTCGCTGGAAAAACCGTGAAGAACTTGCGGAACGTATGATTGCCCTTGTTGGCCAGTTATATCGTGAAAAAAATATTGTAGCTACAGTTTATGGTCGCTCTTTAATTAACCGTTCTGTGATTCAGATTTTGAAAGCACACCGCCGTACTCGCGTACTGGACGTTGAACTTTCTGTAGTTGATACTTTCCCAATTCTTGAAGCATTGGTGAAAGTAGAAAACATCGGTTCTGCTGAAGTTGATCTGGGTAAACTTGCTGTTGAATTTAAAGAAAAAGGCGGCGACATCGATGCATTTGTTGCAGACGCTGTTAAATCGATCGAAGGCAATGCTGCTGCTGTAGAACATAAAGATGTGGTTCTTTATGGTTTCGGTCGTATCGGTCGTATCCTGGCACGTTTGATGATTGGTCAATCAGGTCTGGGTCGTGGTCTTAGCCTGAAAGCAATCGTGGTTCGTAAATCATCGGATGGTGATTTGGAAAAACGTGCTTCTTTACTTCGTCGTGACTCTATTCATGGTCCATTTGCAGGCACAATTTCTGTAGATGAAGAAAACGAAGCAATCATTGCCAACGGTAACTTCATCAAAGTGATTTATGCTTCTAATCCTTCTGAAGTAGATTACACTGCATACGGTATCAACAATGCACTTGTGATCGACAACACGGGTAAATGGCGTGATGCTGAAGGCCTTGCTCAACACCTTAAATGCCCGGGCGCTGCTCGTGTGATTTTGACTGCACCTGGTAAAGGTGACATGAAGAACGTAGTTTACGGTGTAAACCAAGCGGATATCCTTGATGAAGATACGATCATCTCTGCTGCAAGCTGTACGACTAACGCGATTACACCTACACTGAAAGTATTGCATGACAAATACACAGTGTTGAATGGTCATGTTGAAACAGTTCACTCGTTCACGAACGACCAGAACTTGATCGACAACTACCATAAAGCTGACCGTCGTGGTCGTGCTGCAACATTGAACATGGTCATTACTGAAACTGGTGCAGCGAAAGCAGTAGCGAAAGCGCTTCCAGCTCTTCAAGGTAAATTGACAGGTAACTCTGTACGTGTACCTACACCAAACGTATCTCTTGCGATTCTTAACCTGACTTTAGGTCAAGATGTTGATCGTGATGAAGTGAACGAATACATTCGTCAGATTTCAATCGGTTCTAGCCTGCAAGGTCAAATCGGTTATACCAACTCGACTGAAGTGGTATCTTCTGACTTTATCGGTTCACGCACTGCAGGTGTATTTGACGCGCAAGCAACGATCACTTCAGGCAACCGTTTAACTGCTTATGTTTGGTACGATAACGAAGTGGGTTATAGCTGCCAGGTATTGCGTATTGCTGAACAAATGGGCGGCGTAAGCTATCCAAAAGTTCCTGCTGAAACTAATGCATAATTAATATTTAGCTAAAAAAGAGCCTCATTTGAGGCTCTTTTTTATGATTTTTTTATTTAAAGCAGACTTTTTAATCTAATAAGAATCAATAAATCTGCTTGCTGGCAAAATATGAATCTGATAACTTACAAAGAGTAAGTATATTAAAATGAGTAAGTAATAAAAAATATTGCGAGAATGTTATGACAAATTATGCAATCAGCCCGTTACTGGGGCAGGTTTTATCAACTGAATGTCCATCACGTGAAATATTGGAACACCTTGCTAATAAATGGTCGGTCTTGGTTTTGCGTTGCTTAAGTGAAGGGGTGCATCGTTTTAGTGAACTGAAACAACGCATTGAAGGGGTAAGTGAAAAAATGCTCTCCCAGACTTTAAAAATGCTAGAACAAGATGGTTTTATTTTGAGAACGGTTTATCCGGTGGTGCCGCCAAAAGTGGAATATCAATTGACGATTACTGGCTCACAAGCGGCTGAAAAAATCATGTATTTAATTGGCTGGATTGAAAAAAGTCTGCCAGATATTTTAGAGCATAAACAAAGTATTATTAAATAGTTTTCATTAAGTGGCAGGAATGCAGTGTTTATGAAAATACAAAATTTGAACTTATCTTGGTGTATATAAAATACAGATTTTAAAAGGTATCCGCATCAGAATATTTTCTTGTGAACACGGCTTTTGAAAAATTTACTCCTCTATAAATTATTTTAAAAATCATTAAGAAATTCACAAAAAGAATTTCCAAAATAGGGGATAGTATTAGGGCAAAAGCGCTTGATTTCCTACCACTTCTTTTCCATCTTTTAAGCATTCTGTTTCTAAATCTATGCCTTAGATAGGTCAAATAGGCTTGGTGAGAAAACGACTAACTAAGATTTATGGGATTGCTGCATAATTCTATTCGAGAAATTCTTTAAAATATGGCAGAATATGGGGTTTTAAAGTTTTTAGAGGATTGGCAATATGCGCTTTGTTGATGAAGCAGTCATTACCGTAGAGGCTGGCGACGGTGGCAATGGCGTAGCCAGTTTTCGCCGTGAAAAATTCGTGCCATTTGGTGGTCCAGATGGTGGTGATGGTGGTCGTGGCGGCAGCATTTATATTCAGGCTGACGACGACACCAGTACGCTAGTTGATTATCGTTATACACGTAAATATCGTGCAGAACGAGCAAAAAATGGCCGTGGGGCGAACTGTGCTGGTCGTGGCGGTGAAGATACCGTATTAAAAGTTCCGGTAGGAACAACAATTGTAGATGTAGAGTCTGGTGACATTATTGGCGACTTGATCGAAGACGGTCAACGCGTGAAAGTTGCAGCAGGCGGTGATGGTGGTTTAGGTAATACCCACTTTAAATCATCGACCAACCGTTCACCACGTAAGTGTACGCATGGTCAAAAAGGCGAATTCCGTGAAATCCGTCTAGAGCTTAAAGTTCTGGCAGATGTCGGCTTGCTGGGTATGCCAAATGCGGGTAAATCCACCTTCATTCGTGCTGTATCAGCGGCAAAACCAAAAGTTGCAGATTATCCATTTACCACCATGGTGCCAAACCTGGGTGTGGTCGATGCCGATAGTCACCGTTCATTCGTGATGGCAGATATTCCAGGTCTGATCGAAGGGGCATCTGAAGGTGCAGGTCTTGGGATTCGCTTCCTGAAGCACTTGGCGCGTACCCGTATCTTGTTACACATCGTTGACGTACAGCCGATTGATGGCTCAGATCCGGCACATAATGCTAAAGCAATTATGAAAGAGTTAGAAAATTTCTCCCCAACGCTTTCAAAACTGCCGATCGTATTGGTGCTGAACAAAGTCGATCAGTTGGCTGAAGAAACACGTGAAGAATGGTGCACCCATATTCTTGAAGAATTGCAGTGGGAAGGCCCAGTTTTTGAAACTTCTGGCTTAACGGCTGAAGGCACCAAAGACGTAGTTTACTACCTGATGGATCAGATCGAAGAGCAACGTGAACGCGAAGCTGAAGATCCAGAATATGCAGCAGAAATGAAAGCATTCCGTGATCAGCTTGAAGCTGAAACACGAGAACAAACCATCGCTGCAAAAGAAGCGTATCGTGAGATGCGTCGTCAGCAACGTCTTGCCGGTATTCTGGGCGATGATGAAGATGATGAAGATGGCGATGATGATAGTGATGTGGAAGTGTACTACGTACGCTAATCTCTGAGAGAAGAGTCTGAGGACAAGATGATAGAAGTCGTAGATGGGCAGCGTCAGCTCAAGGGTTGTAAACGAATCGTTGTTAAAATCGGATCATCTTTACTCACAGCAAATGGACAAGGTTTAGATTTAGATGCCATCTCGCATTGGGCGGGACAAATCGCAGATCTACACAATGCAGGACACGAGATTATTCTGGTGTCTTCCGGTGCTGTGGCTGAAGGTATGGTGCGAATGAAACTTGAGAATCGACCCACCGATCTACCCAGTCTTCAGGCTTGTGCTGCCATCGGTCAGATGGGTCTGATCCATACTTGGTCAAGCGTACTAGAGAAACACCAGATTCGAACTGCGCAAGTATTGTTAACCCATGATGATCTGGCAGATCGTCGTCGTTATCTCAATTCATGTGATGCTTTGCAGAACCTGATTGACTGGCGTGTGATTCCGGTGATCAATGAAAATGATACTGTTTCGACTGACGAAATTCGCTTTGGTGACAACGACACACTTGCTGCGATGGTTGCGGGTCAGGTTCATGCAGACCTTCTGATTATCTTAACGGATCAGGAAGGGATGTTTGACTCAGACCCACGGTCTAATCCGGATGCCAAACTGTTCCATACCGTACGTGCGATGGATGAAAGTCTGTTTGATATGGCCGGTGGAGGCGGTAAATTTGGTCGTGGTGGCATGCTGACCAAAGTTCGTGCTGCACGTCTGGCTGCAAAGTCGGGCTGTCCGACCTTAATTGCAAGTGGTGATAGTGATGGTGTTCTATCACGTCTAATGTCTGGCGAATTGTTAGGTACTTTATTTGTGACTGATAAAGACCGGATGACAGCGCATCAGCAATGGTTGGCTGCTCACTTGCAAACCGCAGGTCGTTTAGTGATTGATGATGGCGCAGTGAAAGCCATTAAAGACAATCATCGCAGCTTATTGCCTGTAGGGGTGAAAGCGGTTGAGGGTCATTTCGAACGCGGTGATGTGGTGGAATGTGTCGATACACAAGGTCACCGGATTGCGGTCGGTCGTGTCAACTTCAGTTCGCGTTCAGCAGATATCGTTCGTGGTCTGGCATCAGATAAAGTGCATCAGGTGTTAGGTGAAGCGCGTTCGCTGGAAATGATTCATCGCAATCATATGGCGATTTATTAAGTCATTCAGATTCAAATTTAAAGATTCAAAAAATCCCGCTTTCGAGCGGGTTTTTTATGACATTTTAATTAGATTTATTTAATCCAGCCCATTCGAATTAAAGGCGAAAATAACCAATAATGAATACCCAAAATAAAGTTTATGATTTGATTCTCATATTTCCACCACAGCGGCAAGCCAGCTAAATTTACTATTATTGCCATCAGGAATGCACCCAGCATATCAATCGGAAAATGGACGCCGACATAAACACGCGACCATGCCACCAGCCAAGCTGTCCAGATTAGAATTCGTCCCAAGTCTCGCTGCGGTGAAAAATAATAGGCGAAGGCAATCCCACTAAAAATACTCATATGGTTGCTGGGAAAAAAACCAGTCGGTGCATGTTCAATCAGGGTGCGACCAACATCCATCACAAACGGGCGTGGGGTATTGAGTACCGCAGACAATACTTCACTCATCAATAATGTAATAGCTGTAAAGATGAAGGCTTTAATAATCCCTGTTTTTTACTTCGTAACTACCACGGAACCAGGCAATAGCAAAAATCAGCAAAAAAAGATAAACCAGGTCATGCGCAATCAGGGAGGCATAGTTGATCATCCAGATTGAGGCTTGGTCGGGTACATTTAAGATATGAAACAGCTGAAGGTTCAGTTGGTCAAGGGACATGAGCAGAGAGGACTGGAACAAATGTCCGTTACTCTAAACCGGTCAAGCCTCAATTCCTACCTGAGTTTGTATGAATTTGTAGCCTTGCTTTTTAAAGAATATTCACATGATAAAAAACCACTCAAAAGAGTGGTTCTTAAAAGTCCGAATAATATAATGAAGTCTTATTTAAACTGAATCGCCCCATTCGCACTGACCGTCATTTGCGATTCACCCGCCGCAACTTCCTGCTCAGGAACCGCCATATCAGCCGATGCAGATTTCATCATAGCCATACGCGGTACTGGCTGTGGTGAATAATTGTTAGTATTCAGGTTTAAATTCACCAGTTGATAACTCGCTTTATTCCAGGCTTGGGTCAGGGCTTGTGCACGTTGCTGGAAGTTTTTGCTGACTTCAATCATCAACTCATTTTCAACTTTCTTGCGCTTTTCGTCTGATACGTTAAAGTTAATCGACTGGGTCTGGAAGTGCTGCTGTAATTCAGCAATCAGTTGAGACGTTGCTTTGAAATCTTTCGATTCCAGACGAATCTGGGCGCGACCACGCCATTCTTTCAGTTTGCGGTTATCATTGTCATAAATCGGGTAAGTGCTTTGCGCACCTGTCTCGATTTTCACAGTTGGATATTTGCGTGCTGTGGCGATCGCCTGATTCATCAGCTGGTTAATTTGAGTGGCCAGTTCAGCCGGCTGTTTGTTGGATTTTTCAATATAAAGCACAGCATGCATTTCATCATTTGAGATTTCACGGCTTGCCTCTGCTGAAAGATTAACAACATTATAATTCAGAGATTCAGCAGGAGCTGCAAATGCGCCTGTGGCGAGGGTGCTGGCAAGGATCAAACTGGTAAGTGCTAAGAGACGCATGAAATTGTCCTGTTTTTCTTAAAATTGGCCATCTAAGCCGTTGTTAAAATATTAAATCTCAATTGTGATCTTTTTACGAAATATTTGTGGTAAGAGTGTTAAATCTTCTTTAATTTTATCTCATTATTTAATTTATATTTATTATTAATAATTAAATACTTAATGGGTAATTTTGAGATTGATTACTTGAATGTCGCCTGCGCTACAAAAAAGCATAAAAGAACACGCTTTTCTTTCTGCTGTCACACTGTAAGATGATGATTTAGGGGATGGATTAGCATGATGTTTTTTTTCGATAAAGATTAGGACAAAATGTGACTGAAAGTTGTTTATTTTCCTGAAAAATTCGGTATCATCCGCCTCCTAGTTATTCGAATACAAAACTGCTAGCTAGAACCTTTATAAAGCGCCGAGTCAAAGGACCAAACGTCACCAGACTTATTTCTTTCACCCATATCAGAGATGGTAATTCGATATGAGCGTTACTTCTGTAAACCCTGCCACCAATTCCACAAACGAATACTACTTGACTCGCCAAAGTCAGATGGAATCGAATGTGCGTAGTTATCCACGTAAATTACCGTTAGCGATAGCGAAAGCACAAGGTTGCTGGGTTACCGATGTTGAAGGTACTGAGTACCTTGATTGTTTAGCTGGGGCAGGGACGTTGGCATTAGGCCATAATCATCCTGCAGTCATTCAAAGTATCCAGGATACGATTGCAAGCGGTTTACCATTGCATACGCTGGATCTTACTACTCCTTTAAAAGATGCTTTTACTGAAGCACTTCTTTCTTATCTTCCAGGTGGCCAAGAAGAATACTGCTTGCAGTTCTGTGGTCCATCCGGTGCAGATGCAACAGAAGCTGCAATCAAACTGGCGAAAACCTTTACCGGTCGTAGCTCAGTGATCAGCTTCTCTGGCGGTTATCATGGTATGACTCACGGTGCATTGGCAATGACAGGTAACCTGTCTGCGAAAAATGCAGTGAACGGCTTGATGCCGGGTGTACAGTTCATGCCATACCCGCATGAATATCGTTGCCCATTGGGGCTTGGTGGTGAAGCCGGTGTTGATGCCCTGACTTACTACTTTGAAAACTTCATTGAAGATGTAGAAAGCGGTGTGACCAAACCTGCAGCTGTAATTCTTGAAGCAATTCAAGGTGAAGGCGGTGTGGTAACTGCGCCAGTAAAATGGTTGCAAAAAATCCGTGAAGTGACTGAAAAACACAACATCGTGTTGATTCTTGATGAAGTTCAGGCAGGCTTTGCGCGTTCAGGCAAAATGTTTGCATTCGAACATGCAGGGATTGAACCTGATGTCGTAGTGATGTCTAAAGCTGTAGGTGGTAGCTTACCGCTTGCCGTACTTGGTATTAAACGTAAGTTTGATGCTTGGCAGCCAGCAGGTCATACCGGTACTTTCCGTGGTAATCAATTGGCGATGGGTACAGGTCTTGCAACGATCAATACCATTAAAGAACAGAACCTGGCTCAAAATGCACAAGAGCGTGGTGATTTCCTGCAAGCTGAACTTAAAAAACTGGCTACTGAATTCCCGTGTATCGGTAACGTGCGTGGCCGTGGTCTGATGATCGGCGTTGAAATCGTAGATGAGCGCAAAGATGCGGATCATATGGGTTCTTTACCTGCTGATGGTCAGTTGGCTGCAGCGATCCAAACCGCTTGTTTCAACAATAAATTATTGCTTGAGAAAGGTGGTCGTAACGGTACAGTGATTCGTTTACTTTGCCCGTTGATCATTACTCAAGACGAATGTGTTGAAGTGATTGCTCGTTTCAAAAAATCGGTTGCTGAAGCACTAGTTGCAGTTCGAGGCGCATAATTCATGGTAGATTTCGCAGAACATCGTAAAGCGTTACTCTGCAATGATGCTGCATCCATTGCTGACTATCAGGCTGGCATGGACCAAGCGACCAAAGCGGTTGCGGCATGGTTGCAAAACGACAAAATGTACACTGGCGGCAGCATTAACGAGCTACGCAGTGCGATTGCATTTAATCCTTCAAAAGAAGGTTTGGGTGTAGAAAAATCTCTTGAGCGTATGGTTGAGCTATTCCTCAACAAGAGCTTAAAAGTACATCATCCACATTCACTTGCGCATCTTCACTGTCCAACAATGGTGACCAGTCAGATCGCGGAAGTGCTGATTAACGCAACCAACCAGTCAATGGACTCATGGGATCAAAGCCCGGCCGGTTCGTTGATGGAAGTTCAGCTGATTGACTGGTTACGTCAAAAAGTGGGCTATGGTGCAGGTCAGGCCGGTGTATTCACTTCTGGTGGGACACAGTCTAACTTGATGGGCGTATTGCTGGCGCGTGATGCTTGCATTGCGAAAAACTGGAAAGACGAAAACGGTAATCCGTGGTCGGTTCAGCGCGATGGTATTCCTGCGGATGCGATGCATAATGTCAAAGTCATCTGTTCTGAAAATGCACATTTCTCTGTGCAAAAGAACATGGCGATGATGGGCATGGGCTTCCAGTCAGTGGTCACTGTTCCTGTGAATGAAAATGCACAGATGGACGTAGACGCGCTGGAAAAAACCATGACGCACCTTCAGTCTGAAGGCAAGATAGTGGCATGTGTGGTAGCGACTGCGGGTACAACGGATGCTGGCGCGATTGATCCATTGAAAGCAATTCGTGAAATCACCAATAAATATGGCGCGTGGATGCACATCGATGCGGCATGGGGTGGTGCACTGATTCTATCCAATGACTATCGTTCTATGCTGGACGGGATTGAGCTGTCGGATTCGATCACGCTTGATTTCCATAAGCATTATTTCCAAACCATTTCTTGTGGCGCGTTCCTGCTGAAAGATGAAGCGAATTACCGTTTCATGCATTATGAAGCAGAGTATCTGAACTCCGCTTATGATGAAGAGCATGGCGTTCCTAACCTGGTATCGAAGTCACTACAAACGACGCGTCGTTTTGATGCATTGAAATTGTGGATGACTGTAGAAGCATTAGGTGAAGAGCTTTATGGTTCGATGATCGATCATGGTGTAGGCTTAACACGTGATGTGGCAGACTACATTAAAGCAACTGACGGTTTAGAGCTTCTGCTTGAGCCTCAATTTGCCTCTGTACTGTTCCGTGTGGTTCCAGCGGGCTATCCGGTTGAATTACTCGATACGCTTAACCAAAACGTAGCAGACGAACTGTTTGCACGTGGTGAAGCGAACATTGGTGTAACGAAAGTTGGTCAGGTTCAGTCTCTGAAAATGACCACTTTAAGCCCAGTTGCAACACTTGATAACGTGAAGAACTTGCTGGCGCTAGTGCTTGCAGAAGCGGATCGTATCAAAGATTCAATCGCTGACGGTACTTATACGCCACCCATTGCATAAGTGATGGTGGTGTGAAAAAAGGAGATCGAAATGATCTCCTTTTTTTATAATTAAATTTCGGTTTTAGATGCCAGGATCAAACTAGCTCCAATATATAAATATACCTTTTAAGTCTTTGCTGCGTGTTTTTCAAAATTATAAGCTATTCAAAATAAAATGGAAAACTCGGGAATATGGAGCAAAATATACAAGAAAAATCACTCATCAAAACAGTGATTGATCAAGGAATTTCTAAATATCAGTGGATGGTCATTGCACTTTGTTTTCTGATCGCATTATTTGATGGTTTTGATACCCAAGCTGTTGCATTTACCGCACCAGCCTTGCTAGTACACTTTGATTTAGAAACAGGCGCATTAGCACCGATTTTAACTGCAGGTATCGTAGGAATGACGATAGGTGCAATGCTCTTAGGACTGGTAGGGGATAAATTAGGACGTCGAAAAACATTAATCATCTGTACGGCCATTTTTTCTCTAGCCACTATATTTATTGCGTATGCGACGAATGTTGATCAAATATTAGTATTGAGATTTATTGCCGGATTAGGGATGGGCGGGGCGACACCTGTGTTGCTTGCATTGGCTGCTGAATATTCTCCGCAACGTTTCAAAGGCACAGTTACCACAGGCGTGTTGTTAGCCTTGCCAGCAGGAGCGATGTTAGGTGGTTTACTGGCTGCCAAGATTTTGCCAGTGCTAGGTTGGCAAGGGATTTATTTGATTGGCGGTGGATTCCCGCTGCTATTATTGTTTGTCATGTATTTCTTGTTGCCTGAATCTTTGGAATATTTAGCGCAAAACAATAAAAGTTCCTCTTTGAGATCAATTCAAAAAATTCTCAATAAAATTTCTCCGGGAATTGGCGAGATTAGAACTAAAGACCTACTTCAGCCAAATAATACACAACAACAAAAAGCCAAGTTAGCGATCTTGTTTCAAAATAATTTGGCTCGTACTACCATTGGCGTATGGGGTACTTATTTCTTTAACTGGATTGTCTGGTTTATGTTGTTATCGTGGTTGCCGACTGTATTGAAACAGGCAGGATTGGCACCGGAAAATGCGCCTTACGCATCGGTTACAGTAAATGCTGCCTTTATCTTATTTGCTTTGCCATTAGCTTATTGGCTACCTAAAGTAAATACAGCTAAAATTCTCACTTTTATGCTAATTACAGGATTGGTGATCGTCGCTGGTTTAGGTTTATTTATTGAAAGTAATCAGTGGGGCTATATCTTCGCTTTGATTGCATTGGCAGGATTTGGAATTGGTGGTCAGCAATTGGCTTTGAATTACCTGGTGGTCGCTGCATATCCAACTCAAGTTCGTGCAACTGCAACAGGATGGGCAATTGGAATGGGACGTATGGGTGCAATTGTAGGATCAGCCATTGGCGGAATTGTACTCACGCAATATGGTGTTTCAGGTTATTTTTATGCGCTCGGCGTACCTTTAGTATTCGCTCTTTGCTGCGTATTCCTGATTAAATATCGTATTCCACAGGTTCTGATAGATGCATAATATTTTTGTATGTAGTTAGATTGAAATTCTGTATTTAAATAAAAAGGAGATCGAAAGATCTCCTTTTTTTTGTGAGCTTAAAAAACAAAAAGGTCATTTCCCAGATCGAAATTCACCACAAAAACACCGAAGATTTGAATCCTGTTTAGCCTGTTATTTATTTGTCATAGGCTTATGTAAAACTGGGGAGCAGGATTTATCCTGAGTTCAGTTTTATAAAAATTGTTACATGTCATTGGTCTAAAATTTTTTAATGAAGTGAATGACAAAAAGAACTTAATCATTGAAATCCATAAAAATTTAATCAAGAAAAAACCGCTAGATGAAAAATCACTAAATCGTAATAAAGCTGTAACTTATCTGTCATATTCTAAAATCAAAATGCAGGTATCGAAAGAAGTACAAAACTGAATAAAAAGTGGTGTACTCCAAATTTGCATAAATGAGAGAGATACTAGAATGCGCTTTACAAATATAGCTTTAGCATTAGCAGTAACCGGGGCAACTGCTGTAACGACTGCACACGCAGCACGTGACACCATTCAAATCGCAGGTTCTTCAACTGTACTTCCATATGCCAGTATCGTGGCAGAAGAATTCGGTAATACTTTTCCACAGTTTAAAACACCAGTTGTCGGTTCTGGCGGTTCTTCAGGTGGTTTAAAGCAGTTCTGTAATGGCGTGGGTGATAACACGATTGATATCGCAAACTCTTCTCGTCAAATCAAGAGTACAGAGCTGGCAGAATGTAAAAAGAATGGCGTTAACCAAGTCCTAGAAATCAAAATTGGTTATGACGGTATTGTGTTTGCATCGAATGCAAACAAAGCGGCTTATAAACTGCGTCCACAACATGTCTTCGCTGCACTTGCTGCACAACTTCCATCAAATGGCAAAATGGTCGCTAACCCGTACACGCGTTGGAACCAAATTGACAAAGCACTTCCAAATGAACCGATCACCCTGGTAATTCCTGCTTCGAATCATGGTACGCGCGAAGTCTTCCAGGAGAAAATGGTGGATGCAGGTTGTGAAACGTATGCTGCAATTAAGTCTCTAGACAAAGATGCCAAGAAAAAAGCCTGTACGACATTCCGTAAAGATGGCCGTGTGGTTGAGATTGCCGGTGACTATACCGAAACATTGGCACGTTTAAAAACTTCTCCAAGTGCCGTAGGTGTGTTTGGGCTAGGTTTCTATGACCAGAACCGTGACCGTCTACGTGTTGCCACAGTGAACAATGTAGCGCCTTCTGAAAAGACCATCTTGAATGGTGCTTATCCGGTATCACGCCCATTGTTCTTCTACGTAAAAGGCGAGCATTTGAAATCGATCAAAGGCTTACCGCAGTTCACAGAATACTTCCTGAACAAGAAAGTATCTGGCAAAGGCTCTAAGCTGGAAAAAGCAGGTCTGATTTCAATGTCTGATAAAGAACGTGCAGCAGTCCTGGCAAATTTCAAGGCTGGTAAAGCGGTTGTTGTGAAGTAATAAATGATTTTGAAAACGCTGGTGGTAGGGTCAACCTACCATCGGCTTTTTGCGATAAACAAGTTTTTTCAAACCATGAAAATTGAAAAAACAGTGGAGAATACATGAATCTGCTACTTATAGGTGTGTTATTGGCCATCATGGCCATAGCCTATCAAATCGGATTAAGTAAAAGCCGTAGCTTAGCAGGTAAGGGAAGCAATTCTGCAAACTTACACTCGCGTCCCGGATATTATGGTGCCCTGGTTGCACTATGGTGTGGTATCCCTGCGTTTTTAATTTTGATTGTTTGGAATATGGTGGAACCCACTTTTCTGGAGCAGGTGGTACTCAACCATTTGCCAGAAAATGTTTCGGCCAGTCTGGATCCGGCAAGTTTGAGTGTTGTGATTGATCGCGTTCAGGCACTTGCCTCAGGTTTTGGGGTTAGTGATACACCTGCAGCCTATGAAGTTGCAGCGGCAGAGCAGTTGGCTAAATTCTCGACCATTGGTACGTTTGCGAAACTGGCAGTGGTAATTTCGGCTGCACTAGCTGGTCTGGTCTGGGCAAAGAAACATATTAGCCAAGAATTCCGTGCGCGTAACCAAGTCGAAAAAATGATGAATATCGGCCTGGCATTATGTTCGGGTGTGGCGATTCTGACCACTCTCGGGATTGTGATGTCGATGTTTGGCGAGGCAATGCGTTTCTTCAGCTTCGTCAGCCCACTGGATTTCTTCTTTGGTACCCAATGGAACCCAGGGTTTAGCACCTCTGGCAGTGCTGAAGGCAGTTATGGTTTATTGCCACTGTTATGGGGCACACTTATGGTCAGCGGAATCGCACTTCTAGTTGCGGTTCCAGTAGGTCTGATGATTGCGATCTATCTGGCAGAATATGCTTCCCCGCGATTCCGCTCTTGGGCAAAACCTACGATTGAAGTGCTGGCGGGTATTCCTACGATTGTCTATGGTGTCTTTGCCTTGATGATCATCGGTCCATTCCTTAAAAGTATGGGTGCTCTGGTCGGACTCGAAATTAATGCCACCAGCGCGCTGACCGCCGGTCTGGTCATGGGCATCATGATTATCCCGTTCGTATCTTCTTTGTCAGACGACATCATCACTCAGGTGCCGCGTGCCTTACGTGATGGTTCTTTGGGTCTGGGTGCGACCAAATCTGAAACGATTCGTCAGGTGGTTTTACCGGCAGCCTTACCGGGCATTATTGGTGCGTTCCTGTTGGCAGCATCGCGTGCGATTGGTGAAACCATGATCGTGGTCCTTGCAGCCGGGAACAGCCCGCAGCTGCATGCCAATCCGCTTGAAGCCGTATCTACGGTCACGATTACCATCGTGAATCAGCTAACTGGCGATACTGATTTTGCTAGTCCGCAAGCACTGGTGGCCTTTGCGCTAGGACTGACGCTATTCGTCATTACCTTAGGTTTGAACATTGTTGCACTGATCATTGTGCGTAAATATCGTGAGCAATACGACTAATGAGTACTTCAAATACAACGCCTGTGGATCAGCGTATTGATCCATCCGTCGCTAACGAGCTGCGTGAAAAGCGTAAGAAGACCATTCAAAGCTCTTTAGCAGGACGCCACCGTAAAGAAAAAGCGTTCCGTTTGTTTGGTTTTTCTGCGGTATTGGCCGGTTTATTTTTTGTGGTATTGCTCTTCGGTAGTATTTTGTCCAAAGGTTTACCTGCATTCTGGCAAAGCAGCATGAGTTTGCCGATTCATTTCGATCCTGCCATTGTGGATATCGGTCCAAAACCGAAGCCAGCTGCAGGAGAATCTCCGGCGCAGTTTGAAGATCGCTTTATCGCATGGCAGACCGAAGTCGGAATGGTGGATTGGGATGCGTTGATTATCAATGGTATGATCGCCAAAGACAGCAAGCTGGAAAGCCAGCGTGATGAACTGGGTTCTTTATATACCAGTTCTGAGGCGTACCGCTTGCGTGACATGGTCATGAATGATCCGAGTCTGGTCGGCCAAAGTAAAGACGTGAAAATTCTGGCAGATGCCAATGTTGATGTCTGGCTAGCGGGAAATATTGACCGTGATCTTCCTGATGAACAGCAGCAGCTCAGTCCAGAAATCCGTCAGGTGGCGGACGAGATGAAAGCCTCAGGTGTGATTGAAAACAGTTTCAATACTAATATTTTCACCAGTCCTGACTCACGCAGTTCACCGGCAACTTCTGGTCTGGCAGGCGCTTTCATGGGCTCACTGTTTATGATGATGATCGTGATCTTTATCTCGATTCCAATCGGGGTAGCATCTGCGATCTATCTGGAAGAGTTTGCACCGAAGAACTGGATTACTGATGTGGTTGAAGTCAACATCAACAACCTGGCAGCAGTTCCATCCATTGTATTTGGTTTGCTCGGCGCAGCGATCTTCATTGGCTGGATGCATATGCCACTGTCAGCGCCTTTGGTCGGTGGTCTGGTTCTAAGTTTGATGACTTTACCAACGGTGATCATTACCACACGTGCATCACTTAAAGCTGTACCGCCTTCGATTCGTCAGGCCGCTTTGGGACTCGGTGCTTCCCGTATCCAGACCGTATTCCATCATGTCTTGCCTTTGGCTTTACCGGGCATTTTGACGGGTGCAATTATCGGGGTTGCACAAGCTTTGGGTGAAACCGCACCATTGTTATTAATCGGGATGAGTGCTTTTGTTGCCAGCGTTCCAGCCACACCATTTGATCAGTCAACGGCTTTACCTGTACAGATTTTCTTATGGCAAGGCAATGAATTGCGTAACTTCTTTGAAGGGCGTACCGCAGCAGCAATTATTGTACTTCTGGCCATGATGATCAGCTTGAACAGTCTGGCCATCTGGTTACGTAAGAAATTTGAAGTCCGTTGGTAATAGGGGCAGAATCATGAACACAACTGTTATTCAAAATTCCTTAAAAAAGGATCAAATCGTGAATCCACAACAGACACAATTCACCTCGGATGAGGCGACTCAAAAGCCGGCAACTCCGTTTGTTTCCCAGTTCGATACGCAAAGCAGCAGCAAAAAAGATGCGAAGTCGACGAATGTGAAACTTAGTACTTCTGATGTGCATGTGTACTATGGTGAAGCGGAAGCGATTAAAGGCATTGACCTGAACATTTATGAAAATGAAGTGATTGCTTTTATTGGGCCATCAGGCTGTGGTAAATCGACTTTTCTGCGTACCTTAAACCGCATGAACGATACCATTGATAGCTGCCGTGTAACCGGTAAAGTGATGCTGGACAATCAGGATATTTATGATCCAAACCTGGATGTGGTCTTGCTACGTGCACAGGTTGGTATGGTTTTCCAGAAGCCAAACCCATTTCCGAAATCAATCTTCGATAATGTCTCCTATGGCCCAAAACTGCATGGTTTGGCGCGTGACAAGTACGATCTTGAAGAAATTGTCGAAGGCAGCTTGCGTAAAGCCGGTCTGTGGGAAGAAGTGAAAGATCGTTTGAATCAACCGGGAACAGGTTTGTCAGGTGGTCAGCAGCAACGTCTGTGTATCGCACGTACCATTGCAGTCAGTCCAGAAGTAATTTTGATGGATGAACCGTGTTCGGCACTCGATCCCATTGCAACCGCCAAAGTGGAAGAGCTGATTTCTGAGCTATCTACGCAATATACCATCGCGATCGTAACTCACTCCATGCAACAGGCAGCACGTGTATCGGATCGTACTGCGTATTTCCATTTGGGTGATCTGATAGAAGTCAACTCGACTGAAAAAGTCTTTACCCAGCCGGATCATCAGTTGACTGAAGCCTATATTACAGGGCGTTTCGGTTAATCCGATCTCTAGAATAAGAGCCGTAAGGCTCTTTTTTTATAGGTGAAACAGATGGTGATAATCGTAATAATTCTCGAAATAAAGTTGAAAAAAACCGAAATTGACCTAATCTAAAGGAATAAATCCGAATTAAATAGAGAATAGATTTTTTATGTTATTTCATACTCCGAAACTGTCCGCTGAAATCCGTATTAGTCATCTCAATGCGCGTATCAATGAACAACGAAAAAAAATAGCGCAAACTACTGGCTCTAAACTGGAACTTTTACAGTTATCGCAACAACTGTCAAAAGAAGCGCGTGCACGTAAGAAAACCAATCAAAAAATCTATGTGCTCGATTTTAAAGGCGATATGGCGGCTTCTGCGGTAGAAGGTTTGCGTGAAGAAATCACTTTGATTCTGGCTACAGCTAAGGCCGGTCGTGACCGTGTGGTGGTGCGTCTGGAAAGTCCGGGCGGCATGGTCCATGGTTATGGACTTGCAGCAGCTCAACTGGTACGTTTACGCGAGGCAGGTTTTCATCTAACCATCTGTGTCGATAAAGTAGCTGCTAGTGGCGGTTATATGATGGCGTGTATTGCCAATGAGATTATTTCTGCACCATTCGCGATTGTCGGTTCAATTGGTGTGGTTGCTCAGGTACCCAACTTTAATCGTCTACTGAAAGATAATAAAATCGACTTTGAGCTCTATACCGCAGGACAGTACAAACGTACCGTGACTATGTTTGGTGAAAATACCGAAGAGGGTAAGGCTAAGTTTGAAGAAGAATTACAGCAAACCCATGCTTTATTCAAACATTTTGTTGAGAAGTATCGCCCGCAGCTGAATATTGAAAAAGTGGCCACTGGTGAGCATTGGTATGGTCGGGATGCGCTGGATCTAAATCTGGTGGATAAACTGCAAACCTCAGATGAATACCTGCTCAACTTGTTGACCCAACATGATATCTATTCCATCCAGACCCGCAAGAAACCAACTTTGGGTGAAAAACTCGGCCTGCAAGCAGCGCAAATTGCTGATTCACTGATACCCACTGTCATGAATAACGTTATGGAAAGCTTAAGTAAAGCAAACGCAAATCTGGTGCAAATACGTGATCCAAAACTTTAATCCAATTGATCTTGAATGAATTTTAAAGCTCACTTCGGTGGGCTTTTTTATTTTTTGAAATCATATTGTTGTGATATAAGTGGAGTACTCTGATTGAGTCTAGGCTCATATGCTCACGTTTATTTTGTTGCTTGGGTTTTTTAGTATCGTATTTATTCCGATGTTATGTATGCTTTATTCTGAAGCAAAATTAACTCAGGATAATTCTAAGAAGGTTTTGTTTTGGCTGAGTTTTCTACCCGGCGTTTGTATCTTTCTGCTGTATAGCTTTCTAAAGCCCAATGATCCACCTGTTATTCCATCGAAAGAATGTGGCGTTGTGCAGTTTTATCAGATGCATAAAGTTCGAGGTGGTAACGAATTTGAACGTGTGAGTATTCGCTTTGATGGCGCTCAATATAGTCGGCATTTATTCTTCGATAAGCATCTGGATAAAATCCCTCAAGGCCAAAAGGCCTGCTTTGAATATCTAGATAAGTTCAAATATCCACATTTGTCAGAATCTAAGTTTGTTCAATGGATTGAACCGAATGAAATGTAAACCATCACTGAAACTAATCAGATAAAATAAAGCATATTTTATTGTTAGAGCAGAAACATGGCTATAGCTGAAGCATTTCTTGCGACGCAAAATTGTTATTTTAATTATGAATTTGAAGAACTTTATTTAGAGAATGATTTTCCTGAGGAGTTATCTGTGTCACTGCGTGGCATAATGTTCCTTCATGAGATTCAATATCCTGATGCAACCTATTTCATTTATTACAGTGAGATGTTGACGGGGAATGAACTGCAAAAAATGAAGGATGATTGGATGCGATATTGCCCATATTCTTAATTGAAGAATATGAACGTAATTAAATGCGTCATCCAAAACTTTAATTCAGTTGATCTTGAATGAATTTCAAAGCTCACTTCGGTGAGCTTTTTTGATTTTTCGGTATCAATTGCAGCCCGCCTGTTATCGCTGCACCAATCGTAGCAAGCAAGATGTCTTTGTGCGCATCCCAGATATCACCTTGTTGTCCATTATAGTTTTCAGCTTCCTCAGGAGATAAACCAATGGCGATCAACCATTCCAGCCACTCATAGATCATGCTGCTGGCCACCACAAACTGAATCACCAGCAGGGAAATGACCACAGGTTTTTGCTGCGGCAACCAGACCTGAAACAGCCGGTAAAAAACTGGATAAAGTAATAATCCGTAGGCCAGATGGACAAAACGGTCGAACATATTGCGTGACCAGTGCATGGTTTCATTCAGATTAAAGCCAAACATCTGCTCGATCCACTGGTTATAGGGCACATAAGAATATAGATAGTGTGCAGCAATTACATGAACAATCAGAAACAGAATATATAAATTAAAACTTAAAAAATTCAGCCCAATTTTATACAGACAGAGCAGTAGCATGATGATCATGAAAACTGTGCCTGCCTGATGCAAGAGATACGCTTCCAGTTCTAAAGGACGAATACTGGCAAGCAGAATCGCCAGAATTAAAATGCCCAGGCTCGCATAATGTTTGGCGGAAAGTCGATGCTCAATCATGTCGTTATTATGAAATATCTTTTTTAGAATAGAACACATTATAAATAAAAAGGCGAAGCCTGAGCTTCGCCTTTTCGTCTTATTGCAAATTAGATTTTTGCAATCAGCTCAGCTACCTGTTTAGCTTGATCAGCAGCATTACCTGTATATGATGAAGGTGTCATTTCCGCTAAACGCGCACGGTCAGCAGCAGGAACAGCTTCCAACTCGTTACCATTTACGAAATCTACCATCATGTCGCGAGTCATGGCTTGACCACGAGTAAGCGCTTTTAGTTTTTCGTACGGTTTTTCAACGTTGTAACGACGCATTACAGTTTGAATAGGCTCAGCCAATACTTCTTGAGCATTGTCCAAGTCTTCATTGATACGTGCAGCGTTCAACTCCAGTTTGCCAATACCTTTAGAGCAAGCTTCAAAAGCAATTAAGCTTTGCGCAAAACCAACACCCATGTTGCGAAGCACAGTAGAGTCAGTCAGGTCACGCTGCCAGCGAGAAATTGGCAGTTTTTCGCCAAGGTGTGCAAGTACAGCATTTGCAATACCCAAGTTACCTTCAGAGTTTTCAAAGTCGATCGGGTTAACTTTGTGCGGCATGGTTGAAGAGCCGACTTCACCTTCTTTCAGTTTTTGCTTGAAGAAGCCAAGAGAGATATAGCCCCAAACGTCACGGTTAAAATCGATCAGAATAGTGTTGAAACGACGCAACGCATCAAACAGTTCAGCCATGTAATCGTGTGGCTCGATTTGAGTGGTGTACGGGTTGAAGTCTAGACCCAAAGACTCTACAAATGCTTGTGAATGCGCAGGCCAGTTGATGTCTGGGTAAGCAGAGTAGTGCGCATTGTAGTTACCGACTGCACCATTGATTTTGCCCAGTAGCTCAACATTTTTGAACTGTTTGATTTGGCGTGCAAGACGGTAAGCCACGTTCGCCATTTCTTTACCCAAAGTCGTCGGGCTTGCAGTTTGACCATGAGTACGTGACAACATTGGCTGGTCTGCATGCTTTTCAGAAAGCGCAACGATTGAATCAATGATTTGCTGCATGGATGCAACCAGTACATCACGACCACTCTTTAACATGAGGGCATGTGACAGGTTGTTAATATCTTCAGATGTACATGCAAAGTGAATGAATTCACCGGCATTTTTAAGTTCTTCGATACCAGCGATTTTTTCTTTCAGGAAATACTCAACCGCTTTAACGTCGTGGTTGGTGGTGCGTTCGATCTCTTTGATGCGATTGGCATCATCTTCAGAAAAATCGCTCACAATCGCATCAAGCGCTGCATTAGTTTCGCCTGAAAACGCCGGTACTTCAGTAATTTCCGGATGGTTTGCAAGCGCTTGTAACCAACGCACTTCAACAGTCACACGAGCATGGATTAAACCAAACTCAGAAAGAAAGGGACGTAGAGCATCACATTTGCTCGCGTAACGTCCATCTAATGGAGAAAGTGCAGTTAAAGCGTTCATATCGATTCCTTAGATTTTGGAATTAAACGTAAAACGAAACACGTGCAGCATCAGTTAAACCACCTGAAACTGTAAACGCGCTAGATTCTGAATATCTTGTAGCAACTTGCGTTTGCCAAATACCATGCCCCAAGAGCTGCCACCGAGCTGACGCCACAGGTGTGCCATTTGCAAACCGGTAAATAAGGACGCACGAATGCGGTTGGTGTGTCCAGCATCCTTAAAGGCTTCGGCATTGCCACGTACCATAATGCGCGGATTAATCTGTCCGGCAGTATCGACATAGGTTTGAGCGAGATTGGCAATGATGCTGGGGTGTAGGTAATTATTATCAAAGAAAGAAAGCTGTCTGAGAATTTTCTGTTGGGACTGTTCAATAATTTCAACAAATTTGGGATTGCTATAGACCTTCTTTTCTAACTGAAGAAGTGCCATCGCATAGCTCATGGGAAGTTTGGTGCTAGAAAGTTTTGGAATTCTGGATTTTGGAGAAGTATTGAAGGGTTGAATGATGCTGCTTTCTAATGTTTTTAAACCTAAGGAAATATCGGCCAGTTGATTAAAAAAGTCGAGGGTCTGGGCATTCTGATTGCTGCCGGGACGGATATTGAGACTGGCTCTAATCAGCTGTTCAAAATAAAAGTTACCACTTTCACCAATGCTTTGCTGCCCCGTCAATGCGGTCATATGGGTTAGCTGGGTAGCCTGAAAGACACCCGCTAATGCCAAAGCACGATTTTGACGAGTATTCAACGTTGTGGCTGGTTGAAATGGTAACTCCGTCATGCCGAATTCATCCTTTTATAAAATCAGGTTTAGGTGCATTGGTATGATGAATCACACCACCCCCTAAACAAACTTCACCTGAATAGAACACCACGCTTTGACCCGGGGTCACTGCACGTTGAGGTTCATCAAACTCAACACGAACACCATTCGGTGATTCTGAATCTTGATACACAGTACATGCTTGATCAGTCTGACGGTAACGGGTTTTGGCAGTACAGCGGAAACCTGTTTCAGGAATATCCTGCTCACCTGCGACCCAGTCAATTGCTTCAGACCAGAGCATAGTGCTCTGCATGAGTGGGTGTTCATGGCCTTGACCGACCACCAGACGATTGCCTTCGATATCTTTATGCAATACGAACCAGGCACCTTCAGCAACGCCTTTCATACCGCCAATACCAATACCACCGCGTTGACCGAGCGTATAGTACATTAAGCCGTGATGATCACCAACCTCTTTACCGTCTTCCAGTACGATTTTTCCGGGTTGAGCGGGTAAATATTGCTTCAAGAAGTCATTAAAACGACGTTCACCAATAAAACAGATCCCAGTCGAGTCTTTTTTCTTGGCCGTAACCAGATCTAATTCTTCTGCAATTTTACGGACTTGTGGCTTTTCAATTTCACCAACAGGGAACAGGGTCTTATTAATTTCACGACCATGAACCGCATGCAGGAAATAAGTCTGGTCTTTGTTATTGTCCACACCACGCAATAAAGGTGCATATTCTTCACCACGTGAGTTGGTCATGGTTTCACCACGACGGCAATAATGACCCGTCGCAATAAAATCTGCACCCAGATTTACTGCGTGATCGAGAAAGGCACGAAATTTAATTTCTTTATTACATAAAATGTCTGGGTTTGGCGTACGGCCAGCTGCATATTCCGCCAGGAAATGTTCGAATACGCGATCCCAATATTCCATGGCAAAGTTTGCGGTATGCAGTTTAATGCCGATTTTGTCGCAAACGGCTTGTGCATCGGCAAGATCCTCCATCGCCGTGCAATATTCTGTGCCGTCATCTTCTTCCCAGTTTTTCATGAAAAGACCTTCAACCTGATAACCTTGTTGAAGTAAAAGGGCAGCAGAAACAGATGAATCTACACCACCTGACATACCGACGATGACACGTTGTTGCATAGGATTAGGCATCCAAATTTGAAATTAAGGGAGAATTTTGGTGCTCGTAAATGAGCGATAAAGGGTATTTTTGACCTGAAAGTGCATCTTGCACGGCTTTAATCACCAATGGACTACGCGCACGAGCAGATTCAATCAGTTCATCGAGCGTCATCCAGACTGCGCCGACAATATCTGTATCTAAAGTGGCATTCGGATCATAGTCGATGGAATTGGCCAAGAAACAGAAACGGTAATAGGTACGATCCGGGAACATCGGTGGAGTATAGGTATATATACCTAATAAGTGTTTTACTTCCACCCTATGACCTGTTTCTTCCATGGTTTCACGAATTGCAGCTTCAATAATGGTTTCACCGCATTCAACATGACCCGCAGGCTGATTAAACACAGTATGGGTTACACCTTCTGTATGTTCTTCTACAAACAGGAATTTTCCGTCTTTTTCAACGACAGTTGCGACAGTGACATGAGCAGTCCAAGCGGTCATAAAGCAGCACCATGGAAAAGGATGCACTATTGTATAAAATTTTAGGGTGTGTGGCTATGTTGAGAGCAGGTTTCTTTAAGTGACTTAATGCATTAATGAACAATCAACCAATGAAAATCATGGTATTTTTGATTAATGAATTACAGAGAAAATAAATGCTGAAGTTATCATTTTAGAACTGGAAAAACGCACATAAAAATAGTATAGCGGGGGCTGTTAATATTTTTTTTAGGACTTGTAGAGATGCTGATGGGGATCAGGGGCTTGATTTCCAAAACAATTATTTAAAGTAATGAGGTCTATAACTGAAAGTTGATATATCAGATAGTTATACCCTTTATAGCATGACGAAACAGCCTAAATTAGCTAGATAAGTGATGAGGTTAGTCTTAAAAGTATTCTGAATGATACGTTCAAATATTTTATAGAGTTATGTGTCTAGCCTATTGACTTCAAACAAGACAAGTTTGAAGATAAGAAGGTTAAGTAAATATCAATCAATTTTTAAAAAGAAGAAAAATAACCGAATATAATTAAAAAGTTAAGAGATATTATAAACCTTCTATTATTGTCTAACTTTTTAACTGCATTCTGATTTAATGCAAAGTTTTCTTCATCATGCATCAAAAAATAAACTTATAAACCCAACATTAAAAAAAATATTTTGAGCAGGTTGACATGATGACACCGCCAAATTCAAATATTGGTTTTCGATTAGATATTAATGGTCTGCGTGCCTATGCGGTATTAATGGTCTTGTTTTTTCACTTCAAAATTCCAGGGTTTAATGCAGGATTTTTGGGTGTAGACATATTTTTTGTCATTTCAGGGTTTCTGATGACCGCACTCATTTGTAGCAGTCTTGAAAAAAACAATTTCAAATTATTTGATTTTTATATGGCACGGATAAGACGGATTTTTCCTGCCCTAATGATACTTATTATTATTTTGCTGGTTTTAGGGTGGTTTTGGTTACCCTTACCTGACTATATGTTTTTAGGCACGCAGTCGAGTAGCGCTCTGTCTTTTAACTCTAATCTTTATTATTGGCGTACTTCTAATTACTTTGATGGCACTGCTCATGAAAAATGGTTATTACATACCTGGACATTGGGTATTGAGTTTCAATTTTATCTACTATTACCTATTTACTTGTTACTACTGACAAAAATTAAATCGGAACGCCGTACCTTATTATACGGATTGTGTTTTGCATTTCTGGTGTCTCTACTTTTAAGCATCGCGATATCTCATTCGAAACCCGTAGCTTCCTTTTATTTACTGCCTGTTCGAGGCTGGGAGTTCGTTTCTGGTGGATTGGTTTATTTAGCTGCGAAAGAATTTCCACAATTACAAAGATTTGCCAAGATGTACTTTGTAGTGGGAGGTTTTTTATTGGTATTGGCCATGTTGGTCATTCATAAGGGGTTGGTTTGGCCTTCTGCTTGGGCGGCGTTACCAGTACTAGGTACAGCACTGGTTATATTGTCACAACAGAAAGACTCCATGTTAACCACACACCCTGTTGCACAATGGTTGGGAGATCGTTCATATTCGATTTACTTGTGGCATTGGCCGGTTGTGGTCAGCTTGTATTTTGGTAGTGTGCAAGATGATCTGAACTGGATACTATTTGGTTTGGTGCTTAGTCTGATACTGGGGCATCTTTCCTATTTATTGGTTGAAATACCCTCACGCCAATTTTTAACGAAATTTCGTCTTTCCAGACAAGCTATAGTCATCTTTGGTTTTGGTTTGCTTGCGAGTTTATCTGCAATCGCGATCAGTGCCAAACTACTTCCCTTTGAAGAAATTCGATTACCTAAAATTGTAGAGATTGCTGCTGCAGAAACATGGGATATAGATCCTAGACGTGAAGAGTGTAATGCCTCTCATGACAAAATAGGGTCGCCAAGTTGTGTGTATGGAAAAGAAAAAATTTTAGCAATTTTAATGGGCGATAGCCATGCATCAGCAGTAGCAAGTTCTTTGGGCACAGCAGCCTCTCACTTTAACTCAGGTGTGATTTCCTGGTTTATGGATAGCTGTCCTACACTGGATGGTATTCGATATATAGATCATAAAGAGTACAGTGCAGATTCATGTGATCTTTTAAATCAATGGGCAAATGACGAATTAAAAAAATATCCTAACATTCCGCTAGTTTTGGTCAGTCGTACTTCAGAATATGTCAAAGGTGTGAATGAGCCTGACCAATCGGAACGGTCTAAACTAGCACCAGTCTACTTCAGTAAAAAATATCTTTATAATGATGATAAGCAGTTTATAAAGGAATTTTCCCAAGTTTTAGTTGATACAGGCTTTGTTGCACAAAGATTTGAAATACAAAGCGCCCCTAATTGAGCCAAATTTAAGGCGTAACTTGGGTAAGTGGTCGACCTAATTCCGTAAATCTGTTGAGGACTGCTACACGTGC